>JAKBCP010000151.1 GCA_021807645.1 bacterium | reverse complement strand
GATACGCCGATCGAAGAGACGATCGGGGCGATGGCCGATTTGGTGCGCGCGGGGAAAGTCCGTTATCTCGGGCTCTCGGAGGCAAGCGCCGAGAATATTCGGCGCGCTTTCGCGGTTCATCCGATCGCCGCGCTGCAAAATGAGTGGTCCCTCTGGTCGCGCGATCTCGAGAGCAACGGTCAGTTGGCCGCCGCTCGCGATCTCGGCATCACGATCGTTGCTTATAGCCCGCTAGGACGGGGATTTCTCAGCGGCGCCATTCGCAGTCCCGGTGATTTTGCGCCCGAAGATTTCCGTCGTACCTCGCCGCGATTTGTCGGGGCGAATTTTCAGAAGAACCTCGAGCTTGTCGATCGCGTCGTCGCGCTCGCAAAGCGCAAAAAATGCACGCCCGCGCAACTTGCGCTCGCGTGGGTTCTCGCGCAAGGAGACGACGTGGTGCCGATTCCCGGGACGAAACACGTCGCGCGCCTGGAAGAAAATCTGCGCGCCGCAACCCTCGATCTCACCGCCGAAGAGCTTCGGGAGATCGAGGCCGCCTTCCCACTCGCTTCCGTCGCAGGAGAACGCTACGCCGACATGCGCTTCGTGAATCGCTAATGCCCGATGCAATGGATTTTCTCGCTATCGACGCACTGCTCGACGACGAAGAGCGACTGATTCGCGACACCGTGCGCGCGTTCGTACGCGATCGCATTTTGCCGAATATCGGGCAATGGTTTGAAGAGGGTACGTTGCCGCGCGAGATCGGCCGGGAGCTCGGAGCGCTCGGGCTCCTGGGCATGCATCTTCACGGATACGAGTGCCCCGGCGCGAGCGCCGTCGCCTACGGTATCGCGTGCATGGAGCTCGAAGCCGGCGACGCCGGCGTGCGAAGCTTCGCATCGGTGCAGGGGTCGCTCGCGATGTTCGCGATCCACCGATTCGGAAGCGAAGAACAGAAGCGGGAATGGCTTCCCGCGATGGCACGCGGAGAGAAGATCGGTTGTTTCGGTCTCACCGAGCCCGATTTTGGGAGTAATCCCGCCGACATGCGTACGACGGCACGCCGCGACGGATCCGATTGGGTGATCGATGGGACGAAAATGTGGATTACCAATGGATCCTTTGCCGATCTCGCGATCGTTTGGGCGAGGACCGATGAAGGGATCGCCGGCTTTGTCGTCCCGACCGATACGAAGGGCTTTAGTGCCAATCTCATCCATCGCAAGCTTTCACTTCGAGCGAGCGTCACAAGCGAACTCGTGCTCGAAAACGTGCGCCTCCCCGATAGCGCGCGTTTGCCGGGAGCGCATGGGCTCGGTGGGCCGCTCGCCTGCTTGAACGAGGCTCGATTCGGCATCGTTTGGGGAGTGATGGGCGCGGCGCGGAGCTGCTATGCAACCGCGCTGGAGTACGCGAAATCGCGGGTGCAGTTCGACCGGCCGATCGCGGCCTTTCAGCTCACCCAAGAAAAGCTCGTCAACATGTTGCTCGAACTGCAGAAGGGCACGCTGCTCGCGCTTCATCTCGGGCGCATGAAGGACGAAGGTCGCTTGCATCCGACGCAAGTGAGTTTTGGTAAACTCAACAACGTGCGCGAAGCACTAGCGATCGCGCGGGAAGCCCGTAGTATCCTCGGGGCAAACGGCGTAACGCTCGAGTACCCGATCATTCGGCATATGAACAATCTCGAGTCGGTGCTTACCTACGAAGGGACGAGCGAGATCCATCTGCTCGTCATCGGGCAGGCGATCACCGGACTCCCCGCTTTCACGTAATTCCCACGGAGGAGACGCACCGATGTCCGTTCGCGAAATAGCCTTCGTTATGTATCCGGTCCGCGATATGCAGGCTTCCCTGGCCTTCTACCGCGACGTCATCGGGCTCGCGCCCTCGGGGCTCGCCTCCGATGCTTGGACGGAGTTCGATATCGCAGGCGCTACTTTCGGGATCGGCGCGTTCCCCCAAGTCGGCACCCCGGGGAGCGCGGGCGCGCTCGCGCTGGAGATCGACGATCTCCCCGCCATGCGCGACCGCTTGCTCGCCCTTGGGATCGAAGTAAGCGAGCCATTCGAGACGCCGATCTGCTGGATCTCCCAGCTCCGGGACCCCGACGGTAACACGATGACGCTTCACCAGCGCAAGCGCTCCTAAAGGCGCCGACCTCGGCGATTCGTACAGCCTCGTCGATCATCCGAAAAGCCCGAGTTCCCTCGGCATCGTTCCGGTCGCCGCTACGGTAGTCGGGCATCGAGGCGGTGGGTCCGGGAGATAGCGATTTTGGGCTCTCCCCCCTCGGTACCTTGACGGCGGGCCGGCTCCTCTGTATAGTACCGAGGTTGTGGCGCTAGCGTCGGCCGCGGCTTTCTGTCGCGCGTCGTAAGAGATACAGAGACATACGCTAGGCACAGTTGTTATAACACACTTTTAGGACGAGGATACGATGAAGAACATCCTTGGCCGCAAGGTTGGGATGACGAGCGTGTTCACCGAAGACGGCCGGTACGTACCGGTCACGGTGATCGAAGCCGGTCCCTGCACGGTGGTCGAGCGTCGAACGAAAGAGCAGCATGGCTACGATGCCGTGGCGCTCGGGTTCGGCGCGATTAAAAAACACCGCGTTACCCGTGCCCTTGCCGGACATTTTAAGAAACAGGGCGTCGAGGCGACGCGCTTTATTCGCGAATTCCGCGACGGCATCGACGGGGTCGACGTCGGGGCGAGCGTTACCGTTGCGAATTTCCAACCCGGAGATCGCGTCGACGTGGTCGGCATCTCGAAGGGTCACGGCTTCGCCGGCGGCATGAAACGCCACAATTTCAAAGGCGGCAATCAGACGCACGGTTCGATGATCCATCGCCAACCGGCGAGTAACGGCGATACGAATGCGGGGCATACGCATCGCGGTAGCCGTCGACCGGGGCACTACGGCGTCGATCGCACGACCCATCAGAATCTCGAAATCGTGCGCGCCGACAGCGAGCGCAACTTACTGCTCGTTCGCGGCCCGATTCCGGGTCCGAAGAACGCTCTAGTCGTCGTTCGCTCCTCGGTCAAACGCGCGAAGAGCGCGGAGGCGAAGGCATAACGATGGCGCAAGTAATCGATACCAAAGGAAAAGTTCTGCGCGACGAGGCGACGCCGTCGTTTCTCGCCGGCGCGAACGAAGGGAAGGGGCACGTCCTCTACCGCGCCGTCCATCGCGAATTCGCGAATCCGCGCGCCGGAACTGCGTCGACGAAAAAACGGGACGAAGTCTCGGGCGGCGGCCGGAAGCCGTGGAAGCAAAAAGGAACCGGTCGCGCTCGCCAGGGCTCCACGCGTTCGCCGCAGTGGCGTCACGGCGGCGTGGTTTTCGGACCCCAGCCGCGCAGTTACGTCGAGGATCTGAATAAAAAAGAGCGCCGCGTGGCGTTCCTCGCCGCCCTCGCGCAGCGCTTCACCGAAGATGCAGTCACGCTGCTCGACGCCGGTGACTTCGCGCTGACCAAGACCGCTCAAGCGGCGGCGCTGCTCTTCGGCTCGGCGAAAGCGGCAAAAGCCGGCCCGCGGACGCTCGTCGTCTACTCTGCAACCGAACCGAACTCGGCCGCGCTCGCGCTGGTCTGTCGGAATCTTTCGCGCGTGGGAGTAACGCACGACGGTGCGGTCGACGTCAAAGATCTGCTGCGTCACGAGCGTATCGTCTTCACGACGGCGGCGTTCGACGCGATTCGCGCCCGACTCGCCCCGAAGGAGAACGCATAATGGACGCACGCGACATCATCCTTTCGCCGCGTATTACCG
>JAKBCP010000150.1 GCA_021807645.1 bacterium | reverse complement strand
CGCGACGCTCAACGCGACGAAGACGCGCGGATGCGTGCGGAACGAGCGCGTGCGCGCGTGCAGCTCCGCGGCCCGCCGTCGCAGCTCGGCGACGAGCCGAGCGGCGCGCTGCGGCACCCCCGCCGCAGTGCCGATGCGCGCGATGTCGAGAAAGATATCGCGGTAACGTTCATCGGGGAGCAGCACGACGTGAATCCCGATGGCGCGCAGCGGAGCGACGAGTTGCTCTTGCGATGGAAGGCCGATGACGAGATCGGCGTGCAACGCGACGATACGTTCGTTATCGACGCTCTGGGCGTCGTCGATGCGCGGCAGCCCCTTCGCGCAGGGAATATCGCGCGAATATGACGATACGGCGACGAGCTGGGCTTGCAGGCCAAGCGCGCAGATATCCTCCGTCAGCGACGGCAGCAGCGAGACGATACGGTGTGGCGCAAGGACGCTTGCGAGGAGCAGCGCGCTGCGAAGAACGTGAAACACAGCATGCGACCTTCGCAATACCAGGAACCCGCGCCTGCGTAGTCCAATAGGCGCCGCTACGCCCGGGTGCGGGAAGCCGGTGAGAATCCGGCACGGTCGCGCCACTGTCAGCGGGGAGCCGCCTTTCGTCACTATCGCTTCGGCGACGGGAAGACCGAAGGCAAACGGTAACGATCCGCAGAGTCAGGATACCGGTCCCGGAGCGTTTTGCATCACCACCTCGCGTTGAAAGGACCGGGTATGCACGCTTCTTTTCGTGCTGTTTCGCGCACCACGCTGTGCGCGCTTCTTCTCTCTTCCTCGGCGGCGATCGCTCGCGCCGCCGCCCCTCAGCCCACTCCCTCGGCATCGCCCTTGCCGACGATCGTGCGCGTCGTTACCGCCGATCGTTTAAACGAACCGCTCGCCGATGCCGTTCGCACGACCTACGTCATCACGCGTGCGGAGATCGCCAAACGCGGCTGGACGAGTATCGCGCAAGCGCTTGCATCGATCCCCGGCGCATTCGTTTCGCGCTACGGCCCCGGGGCAGGCGCCTCGATTACGTTACGCGGAGCGACCGCGGATGAGACATTGGTGCTGCTCGATGGGACGCCGCTGCGCGGCATGCAGTTAGGAGCGCCCGATCTCTCGACGGTCTCCACCTCGGGTGTCGAACGGATCGAGATCGTCGAAGGCGGCGGCTCGACGCTGTTCGGATCGGGAGCGATCGGCGGCGTCATCAACATCATCACCGCACCGCGTCGCAATACGCGCGTCGATCTCCGTACCGGTTCCTTCGCGACGAACGAACTGCGCATCGATCTCCCGTATCTCAGCTTCGAACGGTACGTCGCCGGAAATGCCTACGCGCTTCCGAACGGCACCACGCAAGCGAACGCCGATGTCGAACGATCGACCATCCGCAGCGATTTCGCACACCGGTTCGGTAAAATCGCCGCGCGATTCAATCTCGGCATCACCTCGCAGCATCTCGGCGTTCCCGGAAACTACGGCAACTACACGCCGACCTCGCGGCAAGATACCGTCGACAGTTACCTCCACGGACGCTTCGCCTATCGGCGCGCGCAAAGCGAGAGCATCGCGCAGGTCGCTGCATCGAGCGACGCCCTCGCCTACACGTCGTGCATCGGCGTCGGCTGCCAAACGGACTCGCGCTACGCTTCGACGAGCCTCAACCTTCGCAATATCGTCCATGCGGCGAACGCCGATCTCCTCTACGGCATCGATCTCTCGCACGGCACCTCGCTGATCGACAACACGCCGAGCGGGATCGCCGCGCCGAGCGTCTCGCAGAGCGCGCTCTACGTGCAGGAGCACTGGTTCTCCGGGAAAAGCAACTCCTACTACGTCGGCCTTCGCGGCGAACGCGACGGCAGCGCAGGGAACTCGCTCTCACCGGCGATCGGCGGACGCTTCGCACTCGGCGGCGATACGATACTACGCGCAAATCTCGCAACGGCGTTCCGCGCACCGACGATCTTCGAACTCTACTACCCCTGCCCGGTCGCGTTTCCGTGTTCGAACCCCAATCTCCAACCGGAGCGGGCGCGCGTCGCCGACCTCACCCTCTCGAACGACCGTGTTCTCGCTGGAACCGCGCTCACGTTCTTCGATACCCGCGCAAGCAATCTTATCGTCTTTGCACCGCCGCTCTTTATCCCCGAAAACGTCGACCAGGCATCGTTACAGGGGCTCACGCTGACCGCGAAAACGCGGCGGCTGCACGGCCTCGGGGTAAACGCCTCGATCACCGATCTCTACCGCGCGCTCGATCTCACCACCAACTCGCGCATCTACGGGCGCGGCCCGGTGCTGTCGTCGCGACTGACGCTCGACTATCTTGCGGCAAACCCATATGCTCCGGGGCTGCGCTCGTGGGGCATCACGGCGAGCACCGCCGGCCTGCGCAACGATCCCGCCGATGAGATCTATTACGACGTCAACGGCAACCCGCAACCAAATCCGCCCTTCGCGCAGGCAAGCGGGTATACCGATCTCTCCGCGTACGTGCGCTTCCGCATCGCGCGCCGCGCCACGATCACGCTCCGTGGGGAGAATCTCGGCAACGAACGCTACGCGCTCCTCTCGGGCTATCCGATGCCCGGACGCAGCTTCTCGGTCGAGTTCTCGACGAGATAACGCGGCGGTGCTCTACCGGCGGCTCATCCCTCCACTCGCAGCGCTGCTCGCTGCGGGTGTTGGGCTGGCCGTCGGCGGCGAAGCACTCTCGCTTTCGCAGGTTATCCATGCGCTCGCGAACCCGCATGCGCACGACGTCGCGCAGACGATTCTCTGGCAACTGCGCATGCCGCGCGTGCTCTGCGCGGCACTCGTCGGCGCGGCGCTCGCCCTCGCAGGCGTCCAGCTTCAAGGAATGCTGCGCAATCCGCTGGTCGATCCCTATCTGATCGGCACGAGCGCCGGCGCCGCCGTCGCGATCGCCGTCGCGCTTTCGTTGGGTGTCGCGCTCTCGTTTTTGCCTGCGCTCGGCTTTCTCGGCGGCCTCGGCGCATCGCTGCTTGTCGCGACGCTCGCGCGGCGCGGCGGCGGAATCGATGCAACCCGCCTGATTCTCGCGGGGGTCGCTATCTCCGCGCTCCTCGCGGCATCGGTCGCGCTGCTCAGCGTGCTCGCACGGAGCATCACGTTTCAATTAACATTGCAAGCATGGCTCGTCGGCAGCCTCGCCGGGCGCGGGTGGAACGATCTTCGCTTTGCACTTCCCTATGCCGTCGTCGGAGCGCTCGTCGCGCTCGCGAATACCCGCTCGCTCGATGCCCTGCGCATCGGCGACCTTCGTGCCCGCGGCATCGGGCTCGACGTCGAACGCGCGCAATGGTTGATTCTCGGATCGGCGACGCTCCTCACCGCAGCTGCAGTTTCGCTGGCAGGCATGGTCGGCTTCGTCGGCCTCATCGTGCCCCACCTCGCGCGCCGGATCGTCGGGAGCGATGCACGCGCGCTCTTACCGGCGAGCGCGTTCCTCGGTGCGGCGATGGCGATCGCCGCCGACGCGGTGGCGCGTGCGGTCATCGCTCCGCGCGAACTCCCGCTCGGCATCGTGCTGGCGTTCGCCGGCATTCCGATCTTCATCGTTATCTATCTCCGGCGCGAGCAACGCCGGTGATTCGCGCTCACGAGGTCGCGCTCGAACGTGGAGGCCGACACGTTCTCGACGGCATCGATTTCGAATTGCGCCCCGGCGAATTCGTCGCGCTCCTCGGGCCCAACGGCGTTGGAAAGACGACGCTTCTGCGCGCATGTGCCGGCTTCGATGTGCCCTCACACGGAAGCA
>JAKBCP010000149.1 GCA_021807645.1 bacterium | reverse complement strand
CTCCCGAAGCTCGCGCGCAGCGCCGGACAAGCAAAGAAAGAGTTCATGCTCGGGCAGATGGAAGCCGACGAGATCGCTGCGAAGGCGCGCGAGGAGGCTCGCGCAAAGAGCGAAGCCGCCGCGAGCGCGGAAGCCGCCCCTCCCACCGAACCCAAGCCGTAACCCGATCGCGACGAAGCGCTCGATGATCGCCTCGCCGGAACCGGCGCACGATCCCGAGTGGGATCCCAAGGAGATGCCCTTTACCGAGCATCTCCGCGAGCTCCGCTCGCGCTTGCTCGTGTCGATCGCTGCGGTCGGAGCGATCTCGTTATTGCTTTTCTGGCCCTCGCAATATGCGATACCGTGGCTCGTGCGGGCGTATTTTCACGGCATTACGCTCCATGCGTTCGGCCCCGCCGACGTCATCCTGACCGAGTTTAAATTCTCGATCGTCGGCGGCATCGTTTTCGGCCTGCCGGTGCTCCTTTACGAAATTTGGATGTTCGTGGTACCGGCGGTACACCCGCGCACCCGCCGGATGGTTTTCGCCTTCATCGCCCCGTCGATCGGGCTCTCGTTGCTCGGGCTCGCATTCGCACATTTTATCGTGCTTCCGCGCGTCGTCGCCGCGCTCGTCGCCATCACCGATAAGGTCGCGACGCCGACCTTCGGGCTCTCGCAGACGCTCGGCTTCATTCTCATTCTCCTCGGTCTCTTTGCACTGATCTTTCAGACGCCGATCGTGCTGGTAGCCCTCGCTCGCTTGGGGATCGTGAACGCACCGATGCTCATGCGATTCCGTCGCCAGGCACTCTTTGCGTTCTTCGTCGGTGGAGGGATCGCCGCGCCCGACGGCAACCCGGTCACCATGGCTCTGCTCGCGATTCCCATGTACGTGCTCTACGAAGCGAGCATTTGGGTGATCGTCGTGCTGGAGAAGTCGTGGCGCCGCAACGACGGTGGGGCGTACGGTCGCACGTGAACCTTCGATGACCAGTGCCGTTAGAAATCTCTACGCCGACTTTATCCGAACCTTCGGAAACATACTCTTTGCCGTTTCGCTCTTCGTCATCTGGGGGATTTTGACGCTGATCGGCGTCATCGTCGACCAAGGAAAAGCACCGAGCGCTTACTACGCCTCCTATGCCGCTCCCGTCGCGCGTGCGATCCTGCGGCTCGATTTCAATAACGTGTACCACAGTTGGTGGTACGTCGGCATTATCGCGCTCATCCTTACCTCGTTAGCCGTTTGCACGTTCAAGCGCGTTATCCCCGCGCGTTTACCGGCGCTACGCCCGGTGAAGATCGAAGCGATTCCGCTGCACGCAACCATCGACGTCGCCTCGCCGGTCGAGAGCGTTCGCGGGAGCGTGGAGCGCTTTTTCGCGCAACGCGGATTTCTCGTTCGCAATCGCGATTTCGGCGGCGTGGAATGGAGCTTTGCCGACAAACAGAACTGGGCGCGTCGCGGAGTGCTCATCGCACATCTCGGGTTCGTCATCATCGCTGCGGGAACGACGCTCTATTGGGCGTTCGGCTTCTCCGGCGTCACCGCAATTCTTACCGGGCAAACGGTAACGATTCCGCGCAGCGGAGCGACGATCCATCTCGATCGTTTTCGCTATCGCATCGATCCGATCGCCACGAAGACCGGCATCGTCTACCAACCGATCGATTACGTCTCGCACGTAACCGCAAGCGGCAAAGACGGCGTCGCACGCCCGTATACGATTCGCGTCAATCATCCAATCAACATCGACGGTACGAATTACTACCAGTCGAGCTACGGTTTCGCCGTTCGTTTTGCGTTGCTCCATAACGGGCGCTTCGTCTCGCTCTCGGCCCCGCTCTACGCCGGCGATACGTTAAAGATTCCCGACACCTCCAGAAGCATCGAGTTTCTGCGCTTCGTTCCGACGATGGATCCGCAGACGAAGATGCCCTCGCCCGACCCGCGTATCGGCAACCCGGCGGTCGCTCTCTCGCTGATTCAAAGCGGCACGAGCGAAGGGGCCGCCCTCGTGCTCATGCACCGCACGGTCGATGTCGGCGACGGCTGGAGCGTTCGCCCGCAGCGCTACTTGATGTTCACCGGCCTTCAGTACCGTTACGATCCCGGCGTCGCCTTGGTCGGAATCGGCGCCTTCGTCCTACTCGTCGGGCTGATCGTCTCGTTCTATTTCCTTCCGGCACGCTTTTACGTTCGCGTCGATCCGCACGGCGACGGCGCGAAGGTGGGCTTGGCCGCGACCACGGTAAAAGGTTACGATATCTTCGCAGAGGAGTTCGGTGCGCTCGTCGAGCGGCTACGAACCGCATTGCAATCAGGAGGCTAATATGACCCACGGCATGCCCGTCGACGAAATACTTCTCGTCATCGCCATCGCGTCGTACATCATCGGCGCACTCGCGCTTTTCGGATTCTTTCTATCGCGCGTTCCGTTTCTGCGCAACCTCGGTGCGACGCTGGCGATTATCGGCGCGGTCGCGCAATTCGCGCAGCTCGTCGCTCGCTACGAGATCTCCCATATCTGGCCGCTTCTCAACCTCTACGGGTCGCTCTCGCTCTTCTCGGCGATGTCGGTCGCGATCTTCGTCATCTTCGCCTTTCGCTATCGCCTGTGGTTCGCCGGCGGCTTCGTGCTCGCGCTCGCCGCGATGTTTCTTACCTACGGCGTGACCTGGAACGAGGGCGTGATGCCTCCGGTGCCGTCGTTGCAATCCTATTGGGCGAAGGTCCACGTGCCCATCGTCGTCACCTCGTATGCGGCGTTTTTGGTATCGTTCGTCATTTCGGCCCTTTATCTCACCCGTTACTACGTCGAGCGGCGCCGCGGCGCGGCGATGATGCTCTCCGCCTCGGTGGAGGCCGACGCCTCCGGCGGCGCGACGGCGACCCTCGCCGGCCCCAATGACGGGGTCTCGGGCTGGCTCGCTTCCTTGCCGACGTTGCCGCAACTCGACGTGCTCGTCTATCGCTCGGTTGCAGTAGGGTTGCCCTTGCTGACGTTGGGGATCATCACCGGGGCGATGTGGGCGAAAGAGGCCTGGGGAGCCTACTGGCAGTGGGATCCGAAGGAGACCGCCGCGCTCTTTTCCTGGATCATCTATGCGGCCTACATGCATTTACATACGCGCAACCAGTGGCGCGGGCTCCGAACGAGCTGGGTGAGCGTGATCGGCTTTATCTCGATCATCTTCTGCTACCTCGGGGTCAATATCTGGATCAGCGGTCTCCACAGCTATAAGGTCTAGCAGACTCCTCCGTAAGGCGTCGCTAGTCGTAGGAAGGCCACCTCCGGTGCGGGTAGAATCCGCCCATATCACCCTCTTTGATAAAATTTGCAGGAGAGCATCGTGTCGAAAGCTGGAGACGCCTCATCGGGCGTCCACCGTGGTGCGCCCAGCGCCTACGACGATCCCGGAACCCCCGAAGAGATCACGCGCCGACGTTTTATGGCGAACGCCACGTTGGCGATCGGCGGAGTCATCGGCCTCTCGCTGGTTATCCCGATCGTCGGCTCGCTGATTCCCGACGCGAACTCGAAGGGCATCTGGTCTCCGCTCGATCCGAAGGAATTCGCGCAACTCGACAGCGCGACCAGCACGCCGATCAAACTCGACTTCACGCTCAAAGGGAAAGATAACTATCTTCCCGAGCAAGATTCGCCGGAGTACGTCTGGGGCATCAAGGTCGATCCGGCAAAATTCGAAGCGAAGCGCCCGAACCTTTTCAAGAAAGGTTCGCCGGCCGGCGTTCCCTACGACGTCATCACGATGAACTTCGTTATCATGTC
>JAKBCP010000001.1 GCA_021807645.1 bacterium | reverse complement strand
TCTGCAGCGAGACGATCGCGGTGGTGGGGTTGAGCTCACCTGCAAACGGCCGGAGCGCCCGAAGCGTGTCGACCGCCTTGACGAAGAGGAAGAGCACGTCGGAAGAAAAGAGCTCGCGCGCGCGTTGCGCGATGCGTACCTTGCGCGGCTCGCCGTCGTTCACGCGGAGTCCAGCGCTTTCGAGCCCGGCGCGCACCGCTTCATTCGATTCCAGGATCGTTACGTCGGCGATCTCGGCGAGATGACGCCCGAAGAGCGTCCCCATCGAGCCTCCTCCGATCAAGCCGATGCGCGGGCGTCCTTCGAGGTTCTCACGGTGCATCGGTAAACTCGACTCCGTAAACGTTGCGCCGCTGTGCGTGAAGAATGTCGCGCTCCCCGAAGAAGAGCTTGACGCCCGGGGCGACCCGGAGTTTCGTCGAGAGATCGAACATCGGCCGCGCGACATCATAGAGTTTCGTCGTGAATCCCAACGTCCCGCGCGAGTAACTCCCGAGTACGCCGAGCCTCGAATACAAAATCCCGCCGCCGAAGTAGAGCCCGTGTCCGATGCGCCGGACCGCTGCGAGATCGAGCGTCGATGCGCCCGATCCCAGATCGTTCGCTCCGAGCAGCAACTGCGTCGGTGCCTCCGGCAAGAAGCGCAGCGCGATCGAACTATTGGGGCCGCGCGAGGTGCCCAGCAACGGCGATCCTCCGCCGACGTGCGCAGGCGAGTAACCGCTAATCCGCACGTTCGCTGCAAAAAGCGAGAGCGGTTTGCGTGCGAGGTGCGCCGGCGGCGCGGCTCCGTCGGAGTTATGCGAGGATCGGGCGCGTCCGCCGAGCGCACCGAGCAGCGAATTCGCCCGCTGCGAGGTCTCGTCGAGATTGCGGATGGTATCGCGAAGGCGATGCTGCATCTCCGGATCGCCGGTGATGCTCTCGAGGTCGGTCGCCATCTTCTTCAGCTTCGCGCTCGCATCGGCAATGTTGGTCGTGGTCGCGAGGACGTTCCCCTTAAACGACGGATCGTTGGCGATGCTCGCCACAATTTGCATCGTCGAATTGAGCGCCGTCGCGGTGCCCTGAATCTGGGCCAAGGTCTCGTTGAGCCGGTTAGAGTTTCCGCGTACCGTTTTATCCAGCGTGCTCGTCATCGACACGATATGGCCGCTGGCGATCGTGAGGTTGCTCTGTAAATTATCGGCAATCGCATTACTCTGTGCGGCGAGCCGAGCGACGGCATCGCTCGCCGTCGCCGTCAGCGCGTTGGTATTTGTCAGCGTTTGTTGGAGCTCGTCGAGTAATTTCGGCTCGCGCTTTGCAACGTCGGCAAGCACGCCGTTGAGCACCTTCAACTGCCCTTGCCCTTCGGCAACAAGGTCGGCGATCGTCGCGGTATTCGTGCCTTGCGGTTGCTCGGAGATCGGCAGCACCCCCGGTGCGATAATCTCGGGTTGCTCGCCCGGCTCGGGGCGCGGCGGTACGATGAGGAGGCTCGGGTCACCGGTCAGCGGTGCCTGGATGAGAAACTTCGATTCGCTCGGAATGCGGACCGCCTGCCCGCCGACATGCGGTTTGATGGCAAGGATCACATCGACCGTCGTATCGGGGAGCAGTTTAATGCTCTCGACCGTCCCGACGGAGACGCCGCTAAAAAAGACCTGTGCGCCTGAATGGAGCCCGGCCGCCGAACGAAAATGGACGCCGATTCGATAGCCGGCGTGCCGCGTACCGAAGTCGGTGATCACGTAGAAGAACGCAAAGAGCAGCGCGAGCGCGGCCAGTGCAAAGGCTCCTACTTGTGCTTGCTTTGACATCCTGGGGCTCCCTTCTACACCGGTATCGGCCCGACCTCACTGCCGGTGAGGAACTGCTGCACGAACGGGTTCGTCGAGGTACGGATCTCCTCGCGCGGACCGTAGGCGATAATTGCCCCCTCGAAGAGCATCGCGACGTAATCGGCCATGCGGAAGATCGAATGGAGATCGTGCGAAATCACGACGGCGGTTCCGTCGAGTTTTTGCCGGAGGCGAAGGATCGTGTCGGTGATGAGGTTGGTCACGATGGGATCGAGCCCGGTGGTCGGTTCGTCGTAGAGCACGAGCTCGGGCCGGGTGACGATCGCCCGTGCAAAGCCGGCACGTTTGAGCATGCCGCCCGAGAGCTCGTTGGGCAAGCTATCGTACACGTGACGGAGCCCTACGCTTTCGAGCGCATCGTCGACGATGTGCCGTATCTTTTCATCGGGGAGTGCGGTGTGCTCGCGCAGCGGTAAGCCGACGTTTTCGCCGATCGTGAGGCTGTCGAGCAAGGCCGCAAACTGGAAAGCGAGACTCGTTTTCTGCCGCAGTTCGACCAGCTTGCGCTCGGGCGTGTGGCAAAGATCGTGGCCGTCGACGTAGACATGGCCGCTCGACGGCTCGATCAGGCCGTCGAGCAAACGAAGGATCGTCGATTTTCCTGCGCCGGAGAGCCCGACGATACAGGTGATCGCCCCGCGGACGATATCGAGGCTGCAGTTTTTCAAAATGACGTGCTCGCCGAACGAGAGCGTCACATCATCCAGCCGCGCGTAAATCGACGATGCGTCCATCGGTCAATGCGTCCCAAAGAGCAGATAGCTCATGATGAAGTTCGTGCCGAAGATGAGAATAATCGAGATAACGACGGCGCTCGTCGTTGCCCTGCCGACGCCGGCGGCTCCTCCACGCGTCGAAAGCCCCTGGTAGCATCCGACGAACGCGATGATACAAGCAAAGACCAGTGCCTTCACGAGCCCCTTCACGACGTCCTCGAAGCCGACGGCTTGGCGCGCCGACGAGATGAACGTCTCCGGATTGATATGCGCGTAAGCCTGAGCGATCCACATACCACCGACGATCGAAATGATATCGGCGAAGATCGTGAGCAGCGGCAGCATGATCGCAAGCGCGAGGAGGCGCGGCACGACGAGAAATCGCACCGGCGAGAGCCCCATCGAGCGGAGGGCATCGATCTGCTCGGTGACCACCATCGATCCGATCTCCGCGGCGATCGCCGAGCCGACGCGTCCCGCGACGACCACTGCGGTGAGCATCGGCCCCAATTCGCGCACCGAGGTATAGGTGACCGCGCCCCCGACCAAGCTCCCGATCCCAAACTGCACCGCCTGCTGCGCCGATTCGAGCGAGATCACCATGCCGGTAAAGAGCGAGGTGAGCAAGACGATCAGCAGCGATCCCAATCCCAGCTCGTAACTCTGGGTGAAGGTCTCCGCATAGCGAATCTGCGCGTGCACCAGCGACCGAATGCTCTCGCCGATGAGGGAAACGATACCGCCGAGGTACTCGAGAAACGCGATCGTCCCGGCGCCAAAGCGTTCGAGTACGCGCATCGTTACGCTATTGCCTCGTCGAGAAGGCCGAGCAAGTCGCCGATATTCTCAAGTCGCTTGACCGCAACGTTCCGCTCGGCAGTGAAGTTCAGTTGCGCTTGCGCGAGCTCCGCGAGGCGTCGATCCAGGTCGCGAAGCTGGGCGCGCGTTTGCCGGTCGAAGCCGAGAAAATATCTCTGCAACGCCTTGCGGTAGCGCTCTTCGAGATCCTCAGGAGCGCTCTTCGATTCGAGCGCTTTTCCGACGCTTTGGTGGAGCGAGCGCATCGAGGGATCGCTAAAATGGAAGCGATCCGCGCGCTCGTAAAGCATGCGCAGATCAGCTGCCGCGCGTGCCATTCTCGATCGCCTCTTTTTGAATCTCGAAGAGCTCCCCGATCCCCTTCGCCGCCAGCTCCAACATGCGGTCGAGTTCCGTGCGACCGAACGGTTCGGCCTCCGCGGTGCCCTGCAACTCGACATATTTTCCGGCGTCGGTCATGAAGACATTCATATCGACGTGCGCGTTGCTGTCCTCTTCGTAGTTGAGATCGAGAATCGGCGTCCCGTGGACGATGCCGACGCTCACCGCCCCGACCAATCCCAACATCGGCCAACGCTCGCGCTGGGCGCGTGAGAAGCGCTTCGAGAGCGCGATCGATAATGCGACGCACGCGCCGGTCAACGATGCGGTCCGCGTTCCGCCGTCGGCCTGCAGGACATCGCAGTCGATCGTAATTGTTCGTTCCCCGAGCTTCGTCGTATCGACGACGGCGCGCAGCGAGCGGCCGACGATCCGCTGGATTTCGTGCGTACGCCCCCCTTGCCGGCCCTTTGCCGCCTCGCGGGCGGTTCGCTCGCTCGTCGCGCGCGGCAACATGGCATACTCGGCGGTAATCCAGCCGAGCCCCTTGCCTTTCAGCCAAGGCGGAACCCGCTCTTCTATCGTCGCGGCGCAGAGTACCCTCGTGCGACCGACCTCGATGAGCGCCGAGCCTTCCGCGAAATCGAGAGGGTTGGGGGTGATCCGCACGGGGCGTAACTGGTCGAGAGCGCGTCCATCATTTCTTTGCACGGACTCAGCCTTCGCTATTCGACAGTGACGGTCTTTGCGAGGTTCCTCGGTTGATCGACATCTTTGCCGTCCAAATCGGCGATATGGTACGCCAGGAGCTGTAGTGGGATCACGTTGACGATCGGGGCGAGCAACTCGTCGACCTTCGGGACCCAGAACACATGGTCGGCGACTGCGGCCGCCTCCTCGTCGCCGTGATTCGCTACAACGATCACCGGCGCTTCGCGCGCGCGCGACTCCATGAGATTCGAGAGCATCTTCTCGCGGACGCGCCCATGCGTCACCACGCCGATCACCGGCACGCTCGCGTCAAGGAGCGCGATCGGGCCGTGCTTCATCTCGCCGGCCGCATAGCCCTCGGCGTGCAGATAGGCGATCTCTTTGAGCTTGAGTGCGCCCTCCAGCGCCGTTGGGTAATTGATATAGCGGCCGATGAAGAGCGCGCTGTGGGCCTTGCGAATCTTCTTCGCGACCTTGCGAATATCGCTGCTGGCGTTGAGCACCGCATCGACCGCGGCCGGCAAGAGGCGCGTACCTTCGGCAATTTCTCGTAGTCGCTCGATCGGGGCGCTCTTGCGGAGCCGTGCGAGATGGAGCGCAAAAAGCGTCATCGCCGTCACCTGCGCGACGTAGGTTTTCGTTGCGGCAACGCCGATCTCGGGGCCGCTGCGCGTAAAGAGCGTCGCATCGACGACGCGCGTCAAATGCGAACCGAGTTTATTGCAGATGCCGAGAACCGCGCTTCCTGCCGCTCGCGCGACGCGCACCGCCTCGACGGTGTCGGCGGTCTCCCCGGATTGCGACATGGCGATCGTCAGCGCCGAAGCGTCGATGACCGGGTCGCCGTAGCGAAATTCGCTCGCTAACTCCATCTCGACCGGGAGTCGCACCAACGAGCGCAACAAGTACATTCCGACCATGCCGGCATAGAACGCGGTGCCGCACCCGGTGATCGCGATCTTTGCAATCGACGAGAGCCGATCTTCGAGCCCCTGCAACTCGGCTTCGAGTCGCACGTCGAGCGCCCCGTCGATTCGGCCGGCCAGCGTCTCTTTGATTACGTTGGGTTGCTCGAAGATCTCCTTGAGCATGAAATGTTTGAACCCGCCCTTTTCGGCGGAGCTCGCATCCCAGGTTACCAACGAGACTTTTCGGTCGACGCGATTCCCGTCGTAGTCCGTGATGGCGACGCCGTCGCTACCGACGACGGCCATCTCGCCCTCTTCGAGAACGATCTCCTTGCGCGTGTACGGAAGAATCGCCGGCGTGTCCGATGCGACGAACATTTCGCCCTCTCCGAGGCCTATCACCAACGGGCTCGCGCCGTTGCGCGCAAAAACCAAATGTTCGGGGCTCTCGCTGCTCATCACGCCGAGCGCATACGCTCCGACGACTTCACGTAGAGTACGGCGCACCGCTCCGGCGAGATCGCCGTCGTAGTGCTGCTCGATCAGATGCGCGAGCACCTCGGTATCGGTCTCGCTGGCAAAGTGGTGTCCGCGTTCGATGAGGCCGGCGCGAAGCGTCGCGTAATTCTCGATAATCCCGTTGTGCACCACGGCGATGCGGCCGCTGCAATCGAGATGCGGGTGCGCGTTGGCGTCGGAGGGGCGACCGTGCGTCGCCCAGCGCGTGTGGCCGAGGCCGATGCGCCCTGCGACGGGCGCTTCGTTTCGTAAGCGCTCGGCAAGCCGCGCGAGCTTCCCTTCGGCCTTCGAACCGACTAAGGTGCCGCCTTCGTCGATAACGGCGACCCCGGCGCTATCGTAGCCGCGATACTCCAGGCGCGAGAGCGCGTCGAGGAGGAAGGGAACGGCATTTTTCGGCCCGACGTACCCGACGATCCCGCACATGATCTGCTATTTGATGCCTTCGCGCGTCCGGGTGTATTCGATCCTGCCCGCAGCGATTTCGTCGAGCGCGATCGAAACCGGTTTATTCCTGTTTGCGGCGTCGCGATCGACCAGCGGCTCGCTTGCAAAATACTCGCGGCGCTCCATCGGTGGAGTCTCTTCCATACGAATCCAGTTATTGAGTTGACGGGCGCGCATCATCGCGATGTTCACCAGCGTGAATTTTGAGTCGGCGTGTTCCATGAGTCCGTCGAGGTCGCCGAATATTCGCTTGTTCATAGTTCCCTGTATCCGTTCTGTAAACGCGTGCTTACGATTGTGTGACGCTCGCGAGCGAGTCGTCGGGGAAGCGGTGTATCCGCATTCGTTCCGCTCGAAAGATCGCCGCGAGATCGTCGACCGCCTCTTCCGAACGTCGTTCTTGATTGATGACCAGGTAATCGAAGTTCCGAACAAACCTGATCTCTTCGTGCGCGATCGACAAGCGCCGCGCGATCTCGTCGTTGCTCTCGGTCCGACGCTCGAGCAACCGTCGGCGCAAGTTCGAGAACTTATCGGGGAGGACGAAGATCGAGACCGCCTCCGGAAACGCACGGACGATCGCCATCGCCCCATTGACCTCCGGTTTCATGACGACATCGAATCCGTCGCGAAGCGTCGCCTCGATATACGAGCGCGGCGTTCCGTACGCGTTGCCGTTATACTCGCGCCACTCGAGAAACCCGTCGGCATCGAGCCGCCTCCGGAACTCCTCGCGCGAGATAAAGAAGTAATGCTCTCCCTCGCGTTCGCCCGGTCGGGGCTCCCGCGTTGTCGCGGAGACGGAGTAGCGAAGCGTCGGCATCCGAGCGCGCAGAGCATCGACCAAGGTATCTTTCCCTGCACCTGAGGGACCGGAGATAACAAAGAGCAAGCCCGGGCCGATAATCGCACGCCCTCCCACCGACGTCTGCTGCTTCATACGCCAAGCACGCGGAGATTTCCTCGTAAGAAGGCAAGCATCAGAGGACGCGGCAGAGCCGCGATTCGGCAAAGGCGAGCACCTCGGGGGGCAACGGATCCCCCGGCGCACCGCTCCAACGGATCTGATACGCGATATCGTTCCGTATCGAAAAAAAGACCACGATTCTGCGCGGCGGACGCTGTTGCAGAAAATCGATCTCCCCGGCGACTCCGGGGCACTCCTTCATCGCGTTGGTTCCAACCATCTTCGCCGCCCCCCGGGCGAAGACGACGCTTTCGAGGATATGGCTCGCCAGGTCGGATGGCGTGCCGCGGAACGGCATATGGCTCGAGCTGACTCGCTCCCCGGGGTGCGTTGCGGAGACCCAGAGTCCAGGCGAGCGCGCGCTCCACCCAGCCGGAGCCGGCGCTGCGCTACAGGCCGAGAGGAGCAGCCCCGCCATCAAGACGACGCCGCACAGGCGGGTCGAGCGGACCGAAAGCGGAACGATGCTGCGCGTGTACACGGATTGGCTGCTTTTGCGTCGCTGCGCCGTCGAACTCCTCGGGGCGTTGCGCGGGGCGCGATGCAGCGCGGCGTCAACGAGTTTCGATCGCCGCATCGTGCTGCGCTTCGAATGCGTCGGCGGCCCTCGCCTGCTGGCGATTGCATGCTTCGCATCCACGCCGAGCCTCGCGTTCGTCTCCGCCCTTCCCCTCGAGGAGGCTCCCGGCTTCGCCCGCGTCCTTCGCGATCGACTCGTCGGGTCGCGGGTTCTCGAAATCTCCGCACGTCGCCACGACCGCGTGCTTCGTCTGCGCATGGGAACGCGTTCGCGCTTCGGGGTCGCGCGCTTTCACGACCTCATTCTTGAATTGATCCCGCGCTTTGGAAACGCGCTGTTGCTCGGCGAACAGGGCCGGATCATTGCCGCGCTGCAAACCTTCGATGCAACGGCGAACGCACGGCGCACCGTTCTCGAAGGCGACCCCTACGAAGCGCCGCCGATCGACGAACGCCTGCGCGTGCCGCGCGCACTTGCGCGGACGTACGGTTCTGAGGCAGAGCGGGTCGCCGATGAGATCGAATCCTCGATCGAGAGCCTCGCTCCCCTCTACGTCTATCGCGACCGCGAAGGGCGCCTGCTCCAAGCGCATCTCGCACCGCTCTCCATCCCCGATGCCGTGGAGAGCCGCGAACCATCGCTGCTCGCACTTTTCGCCGAGATGCAGGCATCGGCTCCCGATCGGGGCGTCGGCTCTTCGGTCGCCGCTCGTCGCGAACGACTCGTCGCACAGATCCGTAAGCGGCTCGCAGCCGACGAGCGCGATGCCGCGCAAATTCTCGCCCGCCTCGACGAGATCGCCGAACGCGATGCGCTTCGCGCCGCCGGCGAAGCGATCTATGCACGCCTACACGAGGCAACGCCTGATGAACGCCCGGGACTCAAAGAGGAAGCGCTGCGGCTCTTCGAGCGCTATCGGACGCTCGGCGAGCGCGCCGAGCGCCTCGCGCCCGCCCTCGCTCGCCTTCAAGAGCGCATCGAGGGGGCACGCAGCCTGCAGTGGGAAGCCTCGCGCGTCGAACCGGAGTTGCTTGCGGAGGTCCGACAGGCGTTCGAGGTAGCATTCGAGCCCCAGCATCGAGAGCTCTCGACACGAAAATCTCCGCCTCCCAAACGAACGCCGCCGCGCGAGATCGCCGTACGTCCCGGCGTGCGTATTCTTATCGGACGGTCGCCGGAGCAAAATGCCGACCTCACCTTCCGCATCGCACGCCCCGACGACCGATGGTTCCATGCCAAAGGCGTCCCCGGAGCGCACGTCATTCTGCAGTGCGATGGCGAGATCGACGACGATGACGAAGCGCTGAACCTTGCAGCCGATTGCGCCGCCCTCTTCTCAAAAGGGAGTGCGAGTGCGAAGGTCGATGTCGAAGTTACGCGGCGCA
The DNA here is from genome assembly GCA_021807645.1 of bacterium. Taxonomy (GTDB): domain Bacteria; phylum Vulcanimicrobiota; class Vulcanimicrobiia; order Vulcanimicrobiales; family Vulcanimicrobiaceae; genus JABEUX01. Next base: position 7,094 of record JAKBCP010000001.1, on the reverse strand, counting down.
AACACGTCCGCAAACAACGCGGAGGAGCGCCGGGGTTGGTTTTCTATACGCATGCGCGCGCGCTCGTCGGGGTACCCGAACGCGCGCGCGCTGCGCTCGCGGCTACTGAAGGCGCGCTTCGCACGCCTTCCAATTAAGATTCGCGAAGAACGACTCGATGTATTTTCCGCGCTCGGAGGGCTTATAGTCGCGGATAAATGCGTGCTCCCAAACGTCCATCACGACCAGCGGCACAAAACCCGCCGGATTCCCGATCTCATGTTCGGCGATCCAGTGATTGCTCACCGTCTTGGCGTGCGGATCGTAATAGGCGATCGCCCAGCCGATGCCGCGCATACCACCGACTGCAGCAAAATCTTTCTTCCAAGCCTCGAAGCTTCCGAAGCTCTCGCCGAGCGCGTTATAGAGCTTCCCGCCGGTGAGATCGCTCGTTCCCTTTGCGAGATTGTCAAAGTAGTATTCATGGAGACGCATCCCGTTATATTCGAAACCTAAACGGCGGACGAGTTCGGCGAAAGCGGGATCCGCACCGACATTCTTGCCGGCCGAGCGAATGGCGGCCAACTGCTCGTTGAGGAGGTTGGTATTTTTAACGTAGCCTTCGTAGAGTCCGAAGTGAATGCTCAGCGTATCGTCGGAGATTCCGGTGAGTCCGGCGAGTTCCCACTTCTTTGGTGTGTATACGTGCATGCGGATGACCTTTCTTTGCATCGACGGTGTCGGACGTTCTGTTCGTCAGACGGGTACTAAAACGATCTTTCCGATATGTTCGGAGGATTCCAGACGCTCGTGCGCTTCCTGCGCTCGCGCGAACGGAAAGACGGAGTCGACGACCGGCGCGATCGGCCGACGTGCCTCCAGCAGCGGCCAAATCGCTTGCTGGAGATCGAGCGCGATCTGCGCTTTCTCTGCATTACTGCGCCCGCGCAACGACGAGCCGATGATTTTGGCTCGCTTGCGCAGCAGGAGCGACAGATCGAGCCGCGCCTCGCTTCCCCCCATGGTTGAGAGCACGACAATGCGCCCTTCGGTTGCAAGCGCGGCGAGATCGCGGGCGACGTAATCGCCGCCGACGAGATCGAGAATGATATCGACGCCGCGACCGTTGGTGTAAGCGAGCGAGGAGGCGACGAAATCCGTCGTCTTATAATCGATCGCCCGATGTGCGCCGAGTTGAATCGCTCGAGCGCACTTGCGGTCGCTCCCGGCGGTGATAAAGACACGCGCCCCGAGCGCGCGGGCGATTCCGATCGCCATCGTTCCCAGGCCGCTGGTCCCCCCGTGCACGAGCAACGTATCGCCGGGTTCGAGGCCGGCCCGATTGACCAAATTATCGTAGGCGGTAAACGCATTCTCGGGCAGCGTTGCGCCTTCCACCGCACTCCAATTCTCCGGTAACGGCAGCACGCTTCCTTCAGGCACGACGACGCGTTCGGCGTATCCGCCGCCGTTGCAGAGCGCGCAGACGCGGTCGCCGATGCGGAGGCCGTCGACGCCGGCGCCGAGTTGTGAGATCGTGCCGGCGACCTCCAGGCCGAGAATCGGGCTATGTCCTGGTGGCGGCGGATAGAGCCCACGCCGACCCAGTGCATCGGCCCGGCTGACCCCGGCCGCCTCGACGGCGATCTGGACTTCGCCGGCCTCCGGTAACGGGGCGGGAGCTTCGAGGACATGCAGCACCGACGGGTCGCCGGGGACATCGAAGCCGACGTACCTCACGACGCCGAGCGTTCCAAGAACATTGCATCGCCGAAGGAAAAAAAGCGATAGGAACGCTCGACCGCCTCTCGATATGCCGCAAGCATCCTTTCTCGTCCGCAAAAGGCACTGACGAGCACGAAGAGCGAGGAACGCGGCAGATGAAAGTTTGTAATGAGTGCATCGACGATCTGAAATTCGAAGCCCGGACTGATAAAACAGGCGGTCGATCCTTCGCCCGGTACGAGGGCACCGCGCTCGAGCGCGCACCCTTCGAGCGCACGCAAAACGGTCGTCCCAACCGCAACGATCCGACGCCCCGATCGCTTTGCAGACTCGATCGCCGCGACGGTTGCGGTGGGAATCTCATAGCGTTCTTCATGCATCGCATGTTCGTCGATCCGATCGCTTGCGATCGGACGGAAGGTGCCAAGCCCGATATCGAGCACGAGCGTACGGCGCTCGATCCCGCGCTCGTCGAGCCGCGCGAGCAGTTCGGGAGAGAAATGCAGCGAAGCCGTCGGCGCTGCGACGCTCCCCGGCACGCGCGCGAAAACGCTTTGATAGCGTTCCCGATCTTCTTCCGTATCGTCATGTATGTACGGCGGCAGCGGCATGCGTCCGATTCGTTGGATCGTCTCCTCGAAGGGCGCCCGAAAAACGAATTCGACCTCGCGCCGTCCATCTTCGTGACAGGCACGCACGACGGCCTCGCCTTCCTCGCCGAAACTCACCCGAGCGCCTTCACGAAGACGCCGTCCAGGACGGGCGAGAGCGTACCAACGGCGCGCCGTACCATCGTAACGAAGCGACCCGACGGGATGCAAAAGCAAGATTTCCGCACGCCCTCCGCCGGCGAGGCTCCCGAGCAGACGCGCGTGAATGACCGCCGTTTCGTTGAGCACGAGAAGATCGTCGGGGCGCAGCACGCGGTCGAGCTCGCGAAAGAGGCGATGGCGCTCCTCTCCGCTTTGCGACAGCACGAATAGCCGACTCTCATCGCGACGCTCGGCGGGATGCTGCGCGACCGACGCGCGCGGCAGCGCGAAATCGTAGGCGTCGGTTAGCCGTTCGTCAATCGCTGCTGTTCGATCTCGATGAACGTCGATAATCTCTTTGCGTCCTCCGGAGCGACTTCTATGAACTGGACGCCGATCTGAAAAGTTTCGTTCGCCGACGGGCGTATCCAGCGAACCTGACCGCGCATGCGAAGAAACGGGCTGCGCTTCATCGTAATCGTATATTTCGAGCCGACCGGCAGATATTGATCGACCATCGCACGCATTCCGGTCGGCGAGATATCCGCGATCGCGCCGCGAAAGAGCATCGCCGAAAAAGGGTCCTCGACGACGATATCGATGAATTTTCGCAAACGAAGGCCGTATCGCTTGTTCTCGGCATCGTTTTCATCGGTTTTCGTTGCCGCCACGCGGTCTTTTCGATCCGTCATTACCCTCGTTCTCAAATTCGTCCGATGCTGGTTCCGACGAAATAGAAGCTCAAGATCTCTTGCGCGGAGCCTCCGACGAGAGCGTAGCCTCGCGCGCCCCATTGACAGAGACCGACTCCATGCCCCAGGCCTCTCCCTTCGATATGGAGCCCGGCAAAGGCCTGCGTCCCCGGCGAGGAGAGCTCCTGTTGGCGGCGCACGAGAAGGCTCGGCAACAATCGTGCCCCGACGTCGATACGAAAACGCGTCGCGGCGACACGCGCGGCGCTCGCCGAGCCGATAAGTTCGGCCGAGCGCACGCGCCCGCTTCGATCGAACTCGCTCAAGCGAACGTTCTGCAGCATGCCGATCTGCGGTGCGATTCGCTCGGCCACGGCGGCGAGATGCGCGCCCTGAAGGTCTGCTTTCCAGCGATAAAATGGCGAAGCGGTGCAGTACGGGCAGGGGTGCGCGACGAGATACGGCAGCGCGGCGGCACCCCACGCATCGGTTGAGGATTCGCTATAGCCGCCGCAGCACGACGAGTATTCGATCTGCGCGAAGCCGCGCCCATACCGTAAGACGAGGCCCGAGGTCGCGCGGACGGCTGCGGTCGATGCCGGATGTTCGCTTGCGACACCACGATAGACTTGCGCGAGTTCCGATGGAACGACATCGTAGGGTCGATTCGGATCGCTTCGTGCGAGGATAAAACCGCGCGAACAGATCGCCTGTGCCTCCAATGCAGCCGGCGGCCAACTCGGCGTCATCTCCGAAGGAACGACGCTGGCGAGATAATCGTCGAAATCGACCACATTGACGACGCGCCCATCGGGAAGGATCTCGTAGCTCCCGCGATAGCGGTCGCCGCCGAAAAGAAAACCGCCGGCGACCGGTTCCACCGAACCTCGCCCCAACAGCACCCGTAGCGCTTGCGAGCGATCCCCGCCCCCGCCGATCGTCTGCGCGGCGAGCGGCCCGCTCAATGCAAGCGCTGCGATACCACTAAGAAAGCTCCGCCGCGCGACCTTCATAGCAATCGCTGTTGTTTGGAGCCCGAGGCGCCGGCGGCGCCGATCGCCGCGCGGCCGAGTTCGGTCGCCTTCCTTCCGGCGGCGGTGCGTACGATATATCCACTCTTGAGTAAAAACGGTTCGACGACATCTTCGAGCGTCTCCGCATCCTCGGTGAGCGTTGCGGCGATCGCGGCGATCCCGGCGGGACCGCCGTGGTATTGTTCGACGAGCGCGCGCAGAAAGGCGCGGTCGAGGCGGTCGAGGCCGCGTTCGTCGACTCCTTCGCGCGCAAGAGCTTCGAGCGCGAGGTCGGCGTTGATACGGCCGTCGCCGCGAACCTGAGCGTAATCGCGCACGCGTCGGAGCAGGCGATTGGCGATGCGCGGCGTTCCTCGGCTGCGAGCGGCGATCGCCGCACAACCCTCGGAATCGATTGGAATTTCGAGAATCGCGGCCGATCGAGCGACGATACGTTCAAGATCGGCGACCTCGTAATAATCGAGGTGATGGACGATTCCGAAACGATCGCGAAGGGGAGCGGAGAGCATGCCGGCACGAGTCGTCGCACCGACCAACGTGAATCGCTTGAGCGGCAGCTTCAAGGTCCGTGCGTAGGCCCCACGATCGACGATAAAATCGATCTGAAAATCCTCCATCGCCGGATAGAGAAACTCCTCGACGACGCGTCCGAGCCGATGCATTTCATCGATAAAAAGCACGTCTCCATGCTCGAGCGATGTGAGTACGCCGACTAAATCCTTCGGTTTATCGAGTGTGGGGCCGCTTGTCGGCCGGATGCTTGCGCCCATCTCGCGCGCGATCAGCGCCGCGAGCGTCGTCTTTCCTAGTCCGGGCGGCCCGTAAAAGAGCACGTGTTCGAGCGGCTCGTCGCGACGTTGCGCGGCATCGATTGCAATGCGGAGATTCTCCACCACGCGCTCCTGCCCAACGTACTCGTCGAAGCGACGCGGCCGCAAGCCGGCACCGAGGACCTCGTCTTCGAGCGCACCTTCGGGATCGAGCAATCGCGCCGCTTCATCGAGCGGTTCGACGTCTTCGGGGCCGAAGAGCCGCTTGCGTGCGTCGTCGCTCATCGCGTTTCCGCTTTCGGCTCGTTACGCCGCTCGTAGATCGCGGCGAGGAGGCGTTCGGCGTCGGCGATCTCGGGGCGTGCGGCGAGAACGTCGCGCAACATCTTTTCGGCCTCGGAGCGGCGGTACTCGAGTTGAAGGAGCACGGCGAGCGCTTCGTCGGCAAAATCCGGCATCTGCTTCACGACGGCCTCGGGTGCTTCTTGAATCAATAAAAACCGTGCGACCTTTCCCTGCAACTTTGCAACGATGTCACGCGCTTTCTGCTGCCCGATTCCAGGGAGCGTCTTGAGGAAATTATGATCGCCTCGTTCGATCGCTGCGGCGATGCGATTCATCGGAACCGAGAAGGCACGGATCGCCGAGCGCGGACCGATCGAAGAAACGCCGAGGAGCGCCTCAAAAAACGCGCGCTCTACGGAGTTGGAGAAACCGTAGTACGAAAAGCGTCCGCTTTTTTGTTCCAACGAGAGCACCGAATAGATCTCGAGACGGACCGGAGTCCCCGCTTCGATCGGCAGTTTCTCGGCGACGCACGGCGGCACGAGAATATCGTAGCCGAGACCCCCGACATCGAGTACGATCCGCTCGCCGTCGCGCTCGATCAGTCGTCCTTCAATCCGTGAAAACATGCGCTCGCCTCATCAGAAATGCACCCACCTCAACGCGACTCCTCGCGCTCGAAATGCGGAAACCCGCGACGATTCGAGCGACGCGCGAACGCGAGCGCCAAGGCAAGCGCATCGGAGACATCGTTGGGTTCGGGAGCACGGCGCAGATGTAGGAGTTGCACGACCATGGCATTGACTTGCTCTTTGCGCGCGCTGCCGGAGCCGACCAGGGCACGCTTCACGTAGGAGTGCCCCAACGTTGCGACCGGAATTCCGGCTTGCGCGCCGGCCAAGCAGAGTACGCCGCGCGCATGCCCCATCAAAATCGCCGTCGAGGGGTTGCGGTAGGTCGTATAGAGTTCCTCGATCACGATATGCGTCGGCGCGGTCTGTTGTATCGCCCCGGAGATTCCTTCGTGCAAACGTGCGAGCCGAATCTCCAGCGCATCCTGTACGCGCGGTGCAATCGTTCCCGCTTCGATGAGCGTCACGCGCTCGCCGCGAACGTCGATCGCGCCGTATCCGGTAACGCGGAGCGCGGGGTCGATACCGAGGATTCTCACGATTTCCCGTTGACCACAAGCGTGACATTCGAACCGGGTGCGAGCGTCGTTCCGACGAGCGGTTCGGTATGGACGACGTTGCCGTCGGCACCCTCGGCGGTCGTATAACGAATCGATCCGATGTGGTAACCGGCATCTTCGAGCGTTTTGCGCGCCTGTTCGACCGTCATCCCTTCGGTATCGGGCACCTCACCGGGAACCGCGACGGTTAGGGCGACGCTCGAGCCCGGTGAGACCGAACTCGATCCGGTCGGTTGCTGCGCCAAGACGGTGCCGCTCGCTGCAGGATCGACGCTATAGGAGAGCGTGACCAACAGACCGAGGCCCGCGAGCTGCGTCCGTGCGGCATCTGCACCGATGCCGACGAGATTCGGCAGCACGACCGGCGGCCCGGCGTTGCTTGCACCCGTGCTGACGACGACGTGCAGCGTCGCGCGCTGCGCGATCGACTGTCCCGGAACGAGATCTTGCGAAGCGATCGTCCCGGCTGCGACGCCGGGAATGGGGCTCTGTTGGATGACGTCGAGCGAGAGACCCAGGCGCGCAACGACCTGTTGCGCGGCCGAAAGATCGAGCCCGACGAGATTGGGGACGTCGATCGGTTTCGGTCCATTCGAAACAACGAGCACAACTAACGAATGCGCGCGCGCTTTGGCGCCGGGAGCGGGTTGCTGCGCGATAACAGA
>JAKBCP010000148.1 GCA_021807645.1 bacterium | reverse complement strand
CTCGCCGACCCGTTGCATGCGCCCCGGCACGCCCGACAGCGCGCCGATGCCGCGCGACGCCGTGGCGGTATCGATGGCGAGCAAGCGAGCGAGCGCAACGGCGAGCAGCGCGTTTTCGACGTTGAAACGTCCGGGAAGGTGCTGTTCGAACGCAACGCCGTCGAGGGTAAAGCTCGCTCCGGTCGGGCTGAGGTGGAGATTCTCCGGGCGAATCTCGGCCGGCCCTTCGAGCGCGTAGCCGATGCAGCGGCGTTGCGCGGCGAACTCGGCGAACCACTGCGCCCCCCAGCGATCGTCGAGGCCGAACGCACAGGCCGGTGCGAGTTCGAAGAGATGGTGTTTCGCGGCGGCGTAAGCTTCGATGCTGCCGTGGAAATCGAGATGATCCTGCGTGATGTTGCTCAACCCCGCCGCGGCGAAGCGAACATCTTCGACGCGACCGAGCGCGAGCGCGTGCGAACTCACTTCGATGGCGACCGCGCGCGCGCCGTCATCGCGCATCGCAGCGAGCAACGCGTGGAGTTCGTGCGGAAGCGGCGTCGTATTCGCGAGCGTCCAACGCTTCGTCCCGAACTCCGCGCCGACGGTGCCGATAACGCCGCAGGGAATCTCGGCGGCGGCGCAGATCGCGGCGAGCATCCGCGTCGAGGTCGTCTTGCCGTTGGTTCCGGTGATGCCGATGACCGAGAGCGCATGCGACGGGTCGCCGAAGAACGCCGCGGAGATCGGCGAGAGCGCCTGCAACGAATCGTGAACGAGGATCGTCGGAACCGCAAGGCCACCGATCTCGGCACGCGCTTCGATCGCGACCGCGGCCGCGCCGCGCGAGATCGCGTCGGCGAGAAATGCATGCCCGTCGGAGCGAACGCCGCGTATTGCAAAGAAGAGCGCGCCGGGGGTGACGCGGCGCGAATCGACTTCGATACTGCGAATCTGCGTATTGGGCTCGCCGAACAGATGCGCGTCGGAGCCGAGCCGTTCGTAGAGCGCGCGCAGCGTCGTCATCGGCGTTTCACCGCAACCTGCGGCAGAAAACCGGCGTGCAACATTGCGGCGCGGGCGATGGTGTCGAAGGCCGGGGCGGCGACCTGCGAGCCGTAATAGGAACCGATCGGGCGATCGACCTTCACGAGGATGACGAAACGCGGATCGCGCGCGGGGATCATGCCGATGAACGATGCGACGTAGGCGCCGGGTTGGTAGATGCCGTTCTCTTCGATCTGCGCCGTACCGGTCTTGCCGGCGGTGGTGTAACCGGGAATCTGCGCGGCGGGATCTCCGGTGCCGTAGCGCACGACCGCGCGCAGAAATTTTCGCAGAATCGCCGCGGTTTTCTCCGAGAAGATACGCCGTTCGATCTGCACCGGATAGCGATAGACGAGTTTTCCGTCGTGTTTGAGAATCGCGTGTACGATATGCGGGCGCAGCAAGAGGCCGCCGTTGGCGATCGCGCAATAATACCGGGCGAGCGCGAGCGGTGTCACCGCAACGCCCTGGCCGAACGACATCGTCGCCAGCGACGAGCCGCTAAATTGACTGGGCTTCGGTACGATGCCGGGGTTCTCACCGGGGAGTTCGATCTGCGTTGGTTCGCCGAAGCCCGCAGCGCGCTCCATGTTGTAGAAGGTACGCGCGCCGATACTCATGCCGACTTCGGCGGCACCGACGTTGTGCGAATAGGCGATGATGTTTTCGAGCGATTCGGTGCCGTGGCTGCCGGCGGTAAAGCCGTCGTCGGCGTTGTGGATGGTGTGGCCGCCGACGGTGATTTCATCGCGCGCGGGGAAACGCGATGCGAGGGTTACTTTCCCCGATTGAATCGCCGCGGCGGCGGTGACGAGTTTGAAGGTCGAGCCGGGTTCGTAGGCATCTTCGACCGCGCGATCGCGGCGTTGCGCGTTCGTGTAGCGCCAGAAATGATTGGGATCGAAATGCGGAAGATTCGCCAGTGCGAGAATCGCGCCGGTCTTCGGATCCATGACGATCGCCACGCCGGAGCTTGCGTGGTATTTCTTGACTTGCTTTTCCAGAGCGCGTTCGGTGACGAACTGCAGGTAGGCGTCGAGCGTGAGTTCCACGTCGTATCCGGGACGCGCGCGTTTGAGCACGATGGGATGACCGAACGGCAGGGGACGCCCCATTTCGTCGGTCTCGAGCGTCTCTTTTCCCGAACGCCCTTGCAACCACGGGTTGAGGCTGTATTCTAAACCGTCGAGCCCGTTTTCGTCGGTGCCGACGAAGCCGATCGTCGAAGAAAACTCCGGCCCATCGACGTAGACGCGACGCCCGGTCTTCTCGCGCCGCTCCGCGACGCCGACTAAATGCAGCGCCGCAACGCGCTGCGCGACCGAATGATCGACCTTGCGCGCGATCCAGATAAACCAGAGGCTCTTATCGTGGAGCGCCGCGACCGTATCGGGGCTGAGTTTGCCGACGATTTTGCCGAGCTCGCGCGCGACCGTATCGGGATCGCTGATATCGTGCGGAACTGCATAGATGCTCTTCGAAGGCAAGGAGCGCGCGATGACCGCGCCGTTTCGATCGAGGATGCTTCCGCGGCGCGCGAAGACTTCGATGGTATCGGAGCGCTGTGCGAGCGCATCGCGCGCGAGCCCCGGACCCTGCATCGCCTGCACGACGACGAGCTTTCCGGCAAGGAAGAGCCCGAAACCGAGGACGCCGATAAAAAACCAGCGCGCCCGATCGGTCGCCGTGCGCGCGAAACTCCGTTTCAGGATCGCCGTTTCTCGGCTGCCGCGGGGTGGAACCACCGCGCGATGCCGGAGAGGAAGGCGATGCGTTGCTGCCGCGTCTGCGGCGGCGAGAGTTGCACCGCGATCTCCGTGGAGGCTGGGTGCATGTGTAACTGCGCTGCCAGGCGGGCTAAGCGCGCGTCGGAGGAGAGCTGTTCGACGCGGTCCTCCAAGCGCAGCGTTTCATCTTGGAGGCGCTTCTGGCGGACGTGTGCTTTTTCTACCGCATAGGTGAGCCCGGTCATCGACGAGGTGAGCATGACGTAGCCGGTGACCGGAACGAGCAACGCGAGCAGAACGGCGAGCGCGAGCACGATAGGACGATAGCGTGCGCGAGAATTGCGCACGACCCGGCGTTGCGCGGCGTTGCGCGCGCTGCGCGGATTGGGAATGCGCGCTTCTTCGCGTCGACGGGGTTGCATCTGTACCATCTAGCTGGCCTTCTTTTCTGCGGCTCGTAACTTCGCGCTGCGCGCGCGCGGATTCTCAGCGGTTTCCGTATCGCCCGCGATAACAGGCTTTTTGGTGAGCACGGTGAGGCGCTCGTCGCCGCGCAACGTCTGTTTCACGATGCGATCTTCGAGCGAGTGAAAGGAGATCGCGACGATGCGACCGCCGGCGCGTAGGCGCGCGATAGCGGCGGCAAGCCCTTCATGGAGCGAACCGAGTTCGTCGTTGACGGCGATCCGCAAGGCTTGGAACGCACGCGTTGCAGGGTGCGTGCGTTCGCGCCGCCCGGTGCGCTGCATGAGTCCGGAGATGAACGCCGCAAAATCGGTGGTGGTGGTGGGGAGCTTCCCCGCTTCGCGGCGTGCGACGATCGCGCGCGCCAGCCGGCGCGATTCGCGAATCTCGCCGTATTGGTAGAAGATGTCGGCGAGTTCGCTCTCCTCGGCGTGCGCGAGCACATCGTAGGCGCTCCGTCCGGAATAGGGATTCATCCGCATGTCGAGCGGCGCCGATTGCGAGAATGAAAAGCCGCGTTCGCGTTCATCGAGTTGCATGGAAGAGACCCCCAAATCGAAGAGGATGCCGTCGATCTCCGAGACTCCC
>JAKBCP010000147.1 GCA_021807645.1 bacterium | reverse complement strand
CTCGCTCCTCCAGCGCGCGCGCTTCTCCGGCGAGGTCATCGATGAGGTTGAAGCCTTGGTGCGCAATCACATGTACGTTGCCGATCCCGGCCTCAGCGAGCCTGCGCTGCGGCGCTTTATCCGCCGCGTCGGTGCCGACCGTCTCGAGCGGCAATTCGCGCTCCGGCACGCCGACATCGTCGGGTCGGGGCTTCCCAAGCGCGACGACTCCAACGAGCGCTTCGAGGCGCGCGTTCGCGCCGAGCTTGCGAAAAAGCCGCCGCTCAGCGTTCGCGATCTGGCGATCGGCGGCGCCGAGGTCGTTGAGGCAATGCGAGCTCGGGGGCTTGTCAACGCCGCGTTTCGAGGTGATAAGAGAGTGGGGGCGGCGCTCTCGCATCTCCTCGAGAAGGTTACCGAAGAACCCGGGCATAACGAGCGTGATTCGCTCCTCGCGTTGCTCGAGGAGTATCTTTCATCGGCAAAACTCGAAGACGGCAAACAAAGTTTCACGTGAAACATTAAGGAGATTTCTCTGAGTCGTATCATCGCGTTGGTCAATCAGAAAGGCGGCGTCGGAAAATCGACGACCGCCGTCAATCTCGGTGCGGCCCTCGCGTTGGAAGGGCAGCGCGTTCTCGTCATCGATTGCGACCCGCAAGGCAACACCACCACCGGCTTCGGCATCGAGAAAAGCAAACTCCGCGCCGACACCTATAGCGTTTTACTCGGCGATGCGCGCATCGACGACGCGCTCGTTCCCACCGACATCGCGCAGCTCGAATTGCTTCCTGCGACGCTCAATCTCGCCGGCGCGGAGATCGAGCTCGTCTCTGCACTCTCGCGCGAAACGCGCCTGCGCGCCGCGCTGCAACCGATCGCTTCGCGCTACGACTACGTTCTTATCGATTGCCCGCCCTCGTTGGGTTTGCTGACGATCAACGCGCTCACCGCTGCGGAAGAGATCGTCATTCCGGTGCAAGCGGAGTTCTACGCACTTGAGGGTTTGACGCAGTTGACGGCCGTCGTTCATAAAGTACGCGAAGCGCTCAATCCGAATTTGCACGTAAGCGGTGTTCTCGTCACGATGTTCGACGGGCGAACGCGATTGGCAAGCGAAGTGATCGACGAACTTGAAAAATACTTTCCCGAGCAAATGTACAAAACGCAGATTCCACGGAATATTCGCTTGAGCGAGGCGCCCTCGTACGGGCAGCCGGCGATTCTTTTCGACATTAAAAGTCGCGGTGCGCAAGCGTATATCGCGCTCGCGCAAGAGATCGGCGTGCGCGCGAAGGCCGGCGCGTGAGCGCGCCGAAGCGCGGGCTCGGCCGCGGACTCACCGCTCTTCTCGGCGATGCCGGAGTAGCGCCGACGCCGGTGCGCCCGACGGCATCGACACCCGAGCTCCCCGGCGACGTCGTGCGCGAGATTTCCATCGACCGCGTCTCGCCCAACGCTGCGCAGCCCCGCAAGCATTTCGACAGCAACGCACTCGCCGAACTCGCCGCATCGATCGAACAGTACGGCGTACTCGTCCCCATTATCGTGCGCGCGCGCGGCGAACGCTTCGAAATCATCGCGGGCGAACGGCGCTGGCGCGCGAGCGCGCTCGCTAAAAAAAGCAGCATTCCGGCAATCGTGCGCGCGAGCAACGACGTCGAATCGATCGAAGTCGCCATCGTCGAGAACTTGCAACGCGAAGATCTCAATCCGCTTGAAGAAGCGTATGGCTTCGCGCACCTCATCGACGAATATTCGTTCACGCAGGAACAACTCGCCGTGCGCATCGGCAAAAGCCGCCCCGCGATCGCAAACGCACTGCGATTGTTGACGCTCGACGACGAGATAAAAGCGATGCTCGTCGAGCGCAGCATAAGCGCCGGGCATGCACGCGCGTTGCTCGCCGTTCCGGCCGCCAAACGTCCCGCGCTTGCGCGACGCGTCGCCGACGAACAGCTCTCGGTCCGCACGATCGAAGAACTCGTGCGCGAAACTGCCGCCCCAACCTCGCGGCGCAGCGAGCCAACGGCGCGCGAACTCGATGCCGACGAGCGCGCGTTCGTCGAAGGGTTAGAACGCCGATTCGGAACCGCCGCGCGGATCGTCCGCTCCGGAAAAGGCGGGCGTATCGAACTGCGCTTTTCCGACGACGAGGAGCTGATGCGTCTCGGCGATCTCTTATTGGACGCCTAGGACCGCAGGTGTACGCATGAACTCCGGTCCCGGGCCGCTCTTTCCATTCACGCGCGCGCTCTCGCTGGCGATGGGCGCGGTGCTCTGCTTCGGTTTTCTCGTTCCGCTCGCGCTCCAACGCGGCCAACGCCTTCTCGCGTTTGCCGTCATCGGCGTGTTCGTCCTCTACGTTGCGGCCAACGTCGTGCTCTGGCTGCGTTTACGTCCGGTAAAAAACAAACCGTGAATCGAGCCGACGCACGCGCGTTGCTGCGCGGTCCCTACGCGATCGTCAACGAGGCGCCCGGCGCCGAACGTATCGTCGAGGCGGCGCTCGCTGCGGGAATACGGATCGTGCAGTATCGAGCGAAAGAAGGCATCGATCCGGAGCGATTGCGCGCGTTTTGCGAGCGCGTACAGTCGCAGGGCGCGTTGGCGATCGGCAACGACGATTGGCGGGCCGCTCAAGCGGCGGGCTGCGACGGCGTCCACCTCGGCCCCGGCGACGACGGCTTCGAAGAGCCGGCGCGAGTGCGCGCGCTCTGGCCCGAAGCGATCCTCGGTCTATCGATCGGGCTACCCGACGAGGCGCGCGCCATCGACGGCGCCGTCGATTATCTCGGTGTCGGCGCGGTCTTCGCGACCGCGAGTAAGCCCGATGCCGGCGACCCGATCGGTCTCGAGGGCTTACAAGCGGTGGCGCGCGCAACGACGCTGCCGATCTGCGCGATCGGCGGCATCACCTCCGAGCGGCTTGCGAGCGTGCGCGCGAGCGGCGCGATGATGGCGGCGACGATCTCCGCGCTCGCCGCGAGTGCCGACCCGCTCGATGCCGCACGCCGCTTCGTCGCGGCATGGGAGGCGGCAGCGTGAGAGCGGTCCTGAGCATCGGCACGACGCACCCGTGGAACATCGCCGGTCTCGGGCTCGACATTCAGCTGGGTGCGCGTACCGGTAACGACGTTTTCACGGTCGTCGCCGCGGTGAGCGCGCAGAACGGCGATGGCGTCCGCGCGCTGCACGCCGTCGATCTCGCCACCCTGCGCGAGCAACTCGGCTGCGTTCCGTGGCCGCAGATCGCGGCGATCCGCGTCGGTGCGCTCCCCAGCGCCGAGCACGTTGCGCTCGTCGCGGAGTGCATCGAGGCGCATCCGCGGCTCTACGCCGTCATCGATCCCGTTCTCGCCGCCTCGCCGGGCGGAGCGCTCGTCTCGGCGGGGACGCTCGAAGCGCTGCGCGAGCGGCTGTTGCGACTCGAGAATGCGATCGTAACGCCGAATCTCGCCGAGGCCGGCGCGCTGCTCGGGCGCCGCTCGATCGAGCGCGCCGAGATGGACGAAGCGGCGCGCGCGTTGCTCGCACTCGGCGTCTGCGCGGTGATCTTAACCGGCGGACACCTCGCGGGCGATCCACGCGATGTGCTCGTCGAGCGCGCTCGCGATCGCATTCGCTCCGAAACGCTCTCCGCATCGCGGATACCGGGAAAGCATCGCGGAACCGGCTGTACGCTGGCCTTCGGTCTCGCCGCCGCGCTCGCCGACGGCGCCTCCATCGGCGATGCACTGCGTTCGGCGCGAGCGTTGGTGCGCGCGCGTCTGAGCGAGGCGCTATAACGCATTGACGTTTGTAGCGGCGGCAAGGTAGAAACGAACGATGGCATTCGAA
>JAKBCP010000146.1 GCA_021807645.1 bacterium | reverse complement strand
ATGCCGCTCTCGGCGCCTTCGAATGCGCGCTGCTCGACGGCGAGCATTTGCTTGCTCGGCGACGCGTCGGCGCGAACCAGGCGCTCGAAAACGGGCTCGCCGCGATCGCCGCGCTCTTCGAAGAGCGTGGGGTCGCTCCCGGCGCGATCGATCGCATTGCCGTCGGTCTCGGCCCCGGGAGCTTCACCGGGCTACGCGTCGCGTTGAGTTACGCGAAGGCGCTCGCGCTGGCCTGGGCGCTGCCGCTGGTCGGCGTCTCCTCCTTCGACGTGCTCGAAGACGAAGCGATCCAGCTTCCGCGGCTTGCGGTCGTCGAGGGGCGCCCCGGAGTCATCTCGGCACGGCTGCGCAGCTCGGCGGGCGAGCGGCGTGCCTCGGGAGAGATCGCCGCGACGCTCGCGGAGCTGCTGCCGCATCCGCTGCCGGAGCCGCTCGCGCTCGCGGGGGCGACGGCGGGCGTCGAGGCCCTGCTCGCCGAACGCGGGCAGCCCGTGTTCTCGTTACCGTCGGTTCCATCGCCCGTCCTCGCGCTCGCGCGCCTCGCGCGCACCATGCCTGCCGCCGCCTCGCCGCACGCGCTCGTCGCCGATTACGGCGAGGCGCCCGCCGCGAAGATCCCGACGCGCACGTGAAGCTCGATCTCGACCCCGCGCATGCGAGCGCGCCCGAACCGCTGCGGATCGAAGCGATGCAGTTGGAGGATATCTCGGCAGTCACCCGCATCGAACTGCTCTCCTTCTCGACGCAATGGCCGCACGATGCATTCGCCAACGAACTTCGCTCGAATAAACTCGCACATTACTTCGTCGGCCGCGTCGGTTCGCGCATCGTCGCGTACGGCGGCATCTGGGTGATTCTCGAAGATTCGCACGTAACGACGATCGCGGTCGATCCCGATTTACGCGGCCGTCGCTACGGCGAGCGCATGTTATTGCATCTGCTCGATACGGCGATCGAACTCGGGGCGGCGTGGATGACGCTGGAGGTACGCGAGAGCAACGTCTCCGCGCAGCAACTCTATCAGAAATACGGCTTTACCACCGTAACGACGCGGAAATCGTACTATAGCGACAACAACGAGAGCGCGCTGGTGATGTGGGCGGGGAACCTTCAGGGCGAGCTCTATCGCGCGCGCTTGGACGCGCTCCGCGCAAAACTCGCGTGAATCGCTACACCGAGATCGCGCGAGCGATGCGCGCGCAGATCGGGCAAACCCATCGCGCCGAGCACAGCATTCGCGTCGCACGCTGCGCGGAGCTCTTGGCGATGCGACACGGCCTCGATGCGTCGCGCGCGCGCACTGCGGGATTGCTGCACGATCTGGCGCGCCTCTGGCCCGCTTCACGGTTGCTCGAAGAGGCGGCTCGCCGCGCCTATCGGGTCGATGATTTCGAACGACGCAACCCCATCGTGCTGCACGCACCGCTGAGCGCAACGCTCGCCGAGGAATGCTTTGCGGTGCGCGACCCGGAGATCGCCGCGGCGATTGCCGCCCATACGCTCGGCGCAGCGGAGATGTCGCCGCTCGCCCGGGTGCTCTTCCTCGCCGACGCGCTCGAACCGGAGCGCGATTATCCCGAGCGAGGCGCGCTCTGGGAGCTCGCCCTGCAGGATCTCGATGCGGCGATGTATGCTACGCTCGCACGTACGGTCGCGTACTCCCGCAGCCGCGGGTACGAGATCGCTCCGAGGACGAATGCCGCATTGGATACGTTCTCACGTATGAAAGGGAAGGTTTCCACTGTCAGCACTCATTGATATCGTCCGCGCCGCCGCGGAAGAGAAGAAGGGCGAGGAATTCGAGGCGATGGAGGTCGGCTCCAGGACGATCCTCGCCGACTATTTCGCATTGGTTACCGGGCGCTCGAAGATTCAGACCCGCGCGATCGCCGACGCGATCGTCGAGGCGGTCGAGGCTTCGGGCGGACGGGTCGCGCGCGTCGAGGGCTACGCCGAAGGAAGCTGGATACTGCTCGATCTCGGCTCGGTGATCGTGCACATCTTTACGCCGGAGCAGCGGACGTTCTACAATCTGGAGCGGCTCTGGGGAGAGCCTTTACCGATCAGCCGAGAGGAGCAAGCATGAGCACGCGCGCCCGCGTCGTCCACAAAACCAAGGCCGAACGACAACGCTTTTCGCGCATGCTGCGCTTCGGCGTCTGGATTTTCCTCGGCATCTTCATCTTCACGGTCGCCGGCGGCGTGCTCGCAATGAGCGTGCATCTCGGCGGAACGCCGTAACCGGAGCTCGCCTCCGAAACACTCTCCCACACCGCGCGGTAGTACGGCGCGGAGGAAGCAGTTACCCGATGAACCTTCGCAGCCGATGGGCTCGACTCTCCGCAACGCTCGCCGCAGGTGCGGCGCTGGCGTTCCCCCTTGCCGCGCAAGCGGCGAGTTTCGTGCACGACGGCGCGAATATGCTCTCGCCCTCGACGGTCGCGCGACTCGATAGCAGTCTGAGCGCGTTCAACGCCCAGACCGGGAAACAGGTCGTCGTCGTTACCGTTCCGTCGCTCGGCGGCACCGGGCTGCATGCCGCAGCGCAACAGGCGTTTTCGCAGTACGCCGTCAACGGCGTGATGATCTTCGTGGCGATGGCCGAGCACAAAGATATTATCGTGCCCGATGCCGCAGGCGTGCGAGCGGGTTGGTTTACGCCCTCGATTATCGCGCCGATCCGGCAAGCGATGGAAGCACAATTTAAGGCCGCCGATTTTAACGGCGGCATCACCGATGCAGCGGGAACGCTTGTCGGCATCTATCGCTCGCATCTCGGCTCGCTGCAGAATGGCAACGCGCCGGTGCGCTCCTACGGCGCGCCCGCGACGATACCCGCTGCGGGTATCGCATCACCGGTACAACACCGGAAAGGACCGAACGTCGTGTTTTGGCTGATCGTCTTTATCATCGGTTTTCTCGTCGTGCGGTCGATTATGCGCGCCTCGGCGCAGCGCCCGCCCTACGGCCCGATGGCCGGCCCGCCCGCGGGCCCGGTCGGGCCGACCGGCGGCGCGCCGATGGGCTCGCCGATGGGGTATGGCGGCGGCGGCATGATGGGCGGCGGCTTCTTCAGCGGTCTCCTCGGCGGGCTCGGCGGCGCTTGGCTGGGCAATCAGCTCTTCGGCGGCGGCGGCATGATGGGCGGTGGCGGCATGATGGGCGGCGGCCCGAATATCGCCGACGCCTCGCAGATGGGCGCGCCCGATGCCGGCGGCTGGGGCGGCGACGCCGGGCAGGCCGATATGGGCGGCGCCAGCGGCGGTGATTTCGGCGGCGGCGGCTTCGGCGATATGGGTGGCGGCGGCTTCGGCGGCGGCGACATGGGCGGGGGCGGCGACTCGGGCGGCTGGTAACTGCGCGGGGGGGCGCACGCGCCTACGCAGAATGCGCCCCCCATGCGACGTTTCATACTTTGCGCGCTTGCGCTGGCGCTCTTCGCGCCCTCGATCCCGCTCCCGGCCTCGGCCGCCGGGCAGATGCTCGCCTCGGTTCCTCAGTCCGCTCTCGGCGGGCTCTCTTGGCGTGAGGTGGGGCCGCTTCGCGGCGGCCGCGCGGTCGCCGTTACCGGCGTGCCGGGGCAGCCGAATCATTATTATTTCGGTGCGGTAGACGGCGGCGTCTGGGAGACCGAGAACGCCGGCCGCACCTGGACGCCGATCTTCGATAAAGAAGATATCGGTTCGATCGGCGCGATCGCCGTTGCACCGAGCGCAGTACGCACGATCTACGTCGGCACCGGCGAGCCCGATATGCGTAGCGATATCGGGTACGGCAACGGCATGTACGTCTCGCATGACGGCGGGAAAACGTGGGCGCACATCGGCCTGCGCGATACGCGGCAG
>JAKBCP010000145.1 GCA_021807645.1 bacterium | reverse complement strand
CGCGGTAATTTCGTCCATCGTCACGCGGACGCCGATGCTGCTATCCATAGGGGCGACTACGTTTCTCAGCGGGCGCAGGAAAACCCTCACCCCTCAGGCTTTCGAGCAAGGCCACCCCTCCAAACGTCGAGGTGAGCGGAGCGGGATTCCCCTCGCGCCTTAGAAGAGCGGCAGCGAGCGGGCGCGATCGTTGCCGGGCCGAGCGCGATCGCCGACGACTTCGACCAAAGCGATCCCGTTTTTATCGAGGATCGTCGGGATAAACGATTGTTCCCGCTCCACCTGAGCGCCGAAGGCAAGGATCGGTTCGGCGCCCATCAGTTCCGCTTCGTAGCGAACGCGGTAATCCATGAGCTGGCCGACTCCGTACCGCATCCGGTCGAGCGCGACCGAGGGGCGCGGCAGACTCTTTGCCTCGACGAGAAAGCGCCGTTCGCCCAGACGCGCGAAGAGATCGACATGATTGTTATAGAGCCCGCTTCCACCCATCGTTTGGAAGCGTTTCAATAAGACGTCGAGCGTCCGTTGATGGTCGCCGCGAGCCCGCTCGTGCAACGACGCAGCTTCGTAGGGATCGGGAGGCGCGTTGCCGTGCGGAACGTAGCCGACTCCGGGCGGAACGACGCGCATTTCACGAAAATCGTCCTTCGGAATTATCCCCGGCGCAAAGACGCCGCGATCCTGTAGCGACGCGCTCCCCATAGATTCGGCAGTCGGGGCGACCGAATACGCCTGACCTGCGGCGAGAATTGCGAAATACCGCATCGGCTCGATCGAGCGGATCGAGCGCCCCTGTAGATTTCCCAATCGTTCGCTTCCCGTTTCGTAGTAGGTGCCGGTCGAGTCGCGAAACGGTACCGGGCGCATCCCCTGATAATCGTGGATATCTACGAACCAGTGCCCGGCGTTATGCGTGTCGGGAACGGGATCGCCGATGAAGCCATATCCGAAATAGGTTCCGGCCTGTCCGTGCGGCGCGCCCTTGACGGGGCGCTGGTAGAGGAATCGTCGATCGCCGATTTCCTCGATATAGCGTCTGACGAGAGAAAGATAGAGCTTCGGAAAGTGATAGATCACCCCCTCGCGATCGAGGTAGCGATTGAAATCCCGCAGATAATGTTGCGTCAGAATCAGCGGCACGTGCGTTCCCTAGTCGATCACGACACGAGGTGATGCGCCTTGGGTTGCGTTTCGGCGCGCAACTGCCCGCAGGCTGCCGAGATATCGGTTCCCATATTGTGCCGAACCGTCGATGGAACGCCGGCATCTTCGAGAATCTTCGCAAAGGCCCAAATGCGCTCGTCGCTACTGCCTTGGAACGGGGCATCCGGCGTCGCATTATAGGGAATCAAATTTACGTGATAGAGATGACCGCGCATCAGCGCGGCGAGATCGCGCGCGTGTCGATCGCTGTCGTTGGTTCCGGCGAGCATGACGTATTCGAAGAATACCTTGCGCTTGGTCGCGGCGACGTAGCGTTCGCAGGCCGCCATCAGCTCGCCGATATCATGCCGCCGATTGACCGGCATGATCGATCCACGGGTCGCGTCGTCGGGGGCGTGCAGGGAGATCGCGAGGTTGACCTGGAGATGTTCGTTGGTGAAATCTTCGATCCGATCGACCCATCCTACCGTCGAGATCGTAATGTGGCGATGGCCGATCCCCATTCCTTTGGGATCGTGCAATAGCGCGACCGCCTCCATCACCGCATCGTAATTGTGGAAAGGCTCGCCCATCCCCATAAAGACGATGTTGGTGATTTTCTTGCCGCGCTCTTTCAGATCGCGCGCGAAGAAGCGCGCTTGATCGACGATCTCGGTTGCGGTGAGGTGGCGCGAGAAACCGGCCTGGCCGGTCGAACAGAACGCACAGGCAAACGCGCAGCCGGCCTGCGAAGAGATGCAGACCGTCGTTCTCCCTTCACGATGCTCCATCAGTACGGCTTCGACTTGCTTTCCATCGCGCAGGCCGAGCAGTGCTTTGCTCGTCTGCCGATCTTGCGACCGTTGCACGACGACCGGCTCGACGCTGGAGAAACGGAGGCCACGCTCGGCTAAGCGCGCGCGCAGTTCGAGCGGAAACGTCGTGACCTCTTCGACACCGCCCAGCAATTCACGCATCGCAGCGCGATAGAGCTGGTCGATACGGTACGGCTTGAGATCGAAGATCGAGATGAACTCTTCGGGGGTAGAGAATCCGGCGCGCCCGACGACCTCGCGCAGCCAGATCGCCTTTGGATCGCGATACATAGCTCTCACTCTACCACGGGCCTGGCTTCGAAGAGGCCGACCTGGCGCGGAGCCGTCGCCCCGCTCTGCGCGGCGAGCTCGTCGATTCGCGCCCGAACCGCCTTGAGATCGTCCCAAACTAAGCGTTTTACCGCAGTGAGCTCCCCGCCGGTCTGGCGCAGGACGTACGCGGGGTGAAAGGTCACGAGCAACGGAATATCGAGCGGTCCGCGCTCCCAACGCCCGCGCTGTTTGGTGATCGCGTAGTTTGCACCGAGAAAGGATTTCGCCGCCGGTGCTCCCAGTGCCAGCAAAACGCGCGGCCGGATTATTTCGATCTGCTCGTCGAGAAAGGGGCGACAATTCGCCATCTCCGCCGGGACGGGCGCACGATTCTTGAGCCCGCGCTCGCCCTGCAACGTCGGGCGGCATTTCACCGTATTCGCTATATAGACGTCCTCGCGAGCGAGCCCGATTGCGCCGAGCATCTTCTCCAGCAACTCGCCGGCACGCCCGACAAACGGGCGGCCGAGCCGATCCTCGGTCTCGCCGGGTCCCTCGCCGATCAGCATGAGATCGGCGAGCGGATCGCCTTCGCCGTAAACGTTATTCCGTCGCTGTGCGCCGATGCTGCAAGCGCGGCAGGCACTCGCCCGGGCGGCGGCAACCTGCAAAGCGCGCTCGCGACGCGCACGCTCCTCCAATATCACGTTCGCTCCTCGCGTACCACGCGAACCGCTTCGCCGAATGCGACCACCACGCAGGAACCGTCGGGGCGCTCGCTCACGTGAAATTGCAGCCCGAGCACTGCGTTTGCACCGACGCGCTCGGCGCGTTCGCGCAGCCGTTCGAGCGCCTCTGCGCGCAGACGCTCCGCATCGCTCACCAGTTCCACCGGGGCGAGTCCGACGAGCATCCCAATGCTGCGGAAGGTGGAGCGCAGGCGGTTCTGCGGCTGTTCGGCCTGTCCCGAGACATACCCAAAGCGCCGGGCGACACGCCGCCCGGGGAACTCGGCGAAGGTAACGAGGTTCTCGCGCGCAAGCATAGCTCGGCGTGACTGATTCCTCATCGGCCCTCATCGTCCGCCTCGACGCCCTCGGCGATACGTTGGCACTTGCACCTCTGCTCCTCGCACTCCGCGAGGCAACGGTCCCCATCGATCTCGTTCTCTCGCCGACGGCGCGCGATCTCTTCGCACCGGTCGCCTATCGGCACGCCTACATCGCTCCATTCGGGCAGCGCGACGAGAGCGCTGCCAATCGCGCGGCGATCGCCGCCTTCGCCGACGATTTGCGACAGAAGCACTACTCTCATGTGCTCGTCGCGACCGAAGATCCGGCCGGCTACCGCCTCGCGGCGGCGCTACGCGCACCGCATCGCATCGGCTTTCAGAACGGCTGGGGTAAGCCGCTCAAGACGCTTTGGGTGCGTTCGCTGCTCACGCAGGCGATCTACCGCAGTGCGGGGCTCGATCCACGAGCGCCGCACGAATGCGAAGTGCTCTTTTCGCTCGGCGCATCGCTGCTCGCGCCGGGGGCTCGACCCGCGCGTGACCCTCAGAGGCTGCGTCCCCTTATTCTCGCTCGCGAGACAGCGCCGCCGCAGGGCATTGCCTTGCAACTC
>JAKBCP010000144.1 GCA_021807645.1 bacterium | reverse complement strand
AGAACGACTTCGCTGCCGACCGGCGCCCCGATATTTCCGAGCACCAGCGCGATGAAGAGCCCGCCGAGGCCGGCGTGGTCGATAAACGAAACGACGGCTTGCTGCATGGGGGTTAACTCCGTTCGGACTGCTCGGTGCTCGGCGCGGCGAGGAGTAAAATGTGTGCGGCCCGGCTCCCGCCCTCGCGGCGCAGCGCTTCGAGCAGGTGAAGCGGTTCGATTTCGCCGCCCGCGCTCACGTCATGTGCGACGCGAACGATCTCCTTCACCCGTGGAGTCACCAGGACTCCTTCCCAGCTCCGATCCTCACCGGTACCGAGCGCCCGGCGCACGGCGGCATGCACCTCGCCGATATCGATCCCGTCGCGCTCGAGCCGCTGCATGACCGCAGGATCGCGCTCCTCCAGCAGCGCCACGAGCAGATGCTCGGCACCGATGTAGTAATGATTGTGATTGCGCGACTCTTGCTCGGCGGTATGCATGACCCGTCGAGCTGCCGAGTCGAATCGTGACAGCAACGCCTAAAGACTTTACTCGTAGGGAAAGGGGGAAAATGGTCGGGGCGACTGGATTCGAACCAGCGACCTCTTCGTCCCGAACGAAGCGCTCTACCAAGCTGAGCCACGCCCCGAAGGCTCCCCCCGTTTCTCAACGGTAAAGTCTCGCTCCTGCTCACAGGGGAACGCAGCGTCACAGAGAAGCCGCGAGCGCGCATGAGGTATCTCATAGTCGGCTGCGGACGAGTCGGTTCCGCCCTTGCCGAAAAGCTCGATGAAGACGGGCACGAAGTCATCGTCATCGACGAAAACCCAACCGCATTCAAACGCCTTCGCAAGGAATTTCGCGGGCACGTCGTCGTCGGCACCGGTATCGACTCCGAAGTGCTGCGCCGCGCCGGCGCCGAGAAAGCCGACGCCTTCGTCGCCGTCACCAACGGCGACAACCGCAACATTATGGCCGCGCTGATCGCGCGAACCGAATTTCACATCCAAAAGATCGTCGCGCGCATCTACGATCCGCAGCGCGGGCAACTCTATCGCGACCTCGGCGTCGAGACCGTCTGTCCGACGACCGTTAACGCACAACTCATTCGCGACCGGCTCGTCGAATCGTCGGCAACCAGCACCCCGGAGATCGAATTCGGCGTGCTTACCACGCTCGTCGCGCACGTCGGCACGATGCAAGTCGATAAACGGGTCGGCGAGTTTGAAGAATTCGAGCGCATTCGAATCGCCGCGCTCATTCGCAAAGGGCGCCTCCTCGTCGTATCGACCGACACCATCTTAGAAAAAGGCGACGAAGTCCATGCTGTCGTCACCTCCGATGCATTTAGCGCGTTCGTTCAGTCGTTTCCCGACGCGCGCAAAGCCCAACCGGTGAGGTCGTAACGTGTTTATTCTCATTGTCGGCGGCGGCAAAGTCGGGTCCTACCTCACGCGAGCGTTGATCGACCGCAAAAGCGAGGTTGTCGTCGTCGAAAAAGACGAACGAAAGGCAAAAAATCTCGAACGGCTGATCGGGCAGCAAGTTACCGTCGTCGGCGATGGGTGCGATCCAAAAGTGCTGCGCGCCGCGGGCGTCGAGCGCGCCGATATCGTCGTCGCGGATACCGGCGACGATGAAGATAATCTCGTCGTGGTGCTCTTGAGCAAACGCATTTCCAAAGCGCGCTGCATTGCGCGCGTCAACAATCCGCGTAACCGGCGCATCTTCGAATCGCTCGATACCGGAGAACCCGTCACGGTCATCTCCTCGACCGAGATTATCCTCGATGTCCTCAACGAACACGTAAGCGCCGCCGGCTACGGGGCCGTTCTCGAAACGATGCACCTGTTCGGCAAGGGGAACCTCCACTTGACGAAGATGTCGGTCGCTGCTGCATCCTCGGTCGCCGGTAAGGAGATCGGCGAGGTGACGCTTCCCAACGACACCGTCCTCGTCGCGATCGAGCGCGAAGGCGAAGAGATCGTGGTTCCAAGCGGCCACACGCGCCTTCAGGTCGGCGATCGCGTTATCGCCGTCGTAAAAAACGGCGCCCGCGAGCGCCTCGCGCAGCTCCTAGGGGCCGGCCTCTAGAAGCTTTTTTGCGCTACGCGGAAGCGCGAAAAGTCCGATAAGCATCGTGCTCAGAACGGCGACGAAGACGATCGCCCGCGCACTTTGTACCCCCGCCATCGACGGGTCGATCGTAAAGACTAACGCCAACGAGAGTGCTCCACGCACGCCGGCGGTCGCGATAAATCTCCGGTGCACCGAACCAAGATCGGCGAGTAATCGCAGGAATCCGAGCGTGGCGACGAGGCGAGCGACGAGCAGCGCGACGAGCACCAAGGCGGCACCGATCAGCGCGCTCCGCGTGTCGCTAAGGTTGAAACTCGCCCCCATCCATGCAAAAAGTACGAAGTTTAACGCAACGGCGGCCCAGCGCCAGAGCGCCTCGACGGCGTCGAGCGTCACTTCTTCGATCGTTTTTTCGATCCGCGTGCGCATGAATATTCCGAGCGTAACAACGGCGATGATGCCCGACCCGCCAAAGGCCTCGGTAGCGGCAGCAACGCCGTAGACGCCGAGGACGCTGACGGCCCAGAGCAAGAACGGAGAACGTAACCGGATCGCGCAGATGAGACGCCCGAGAAGATCTCCCGCGGTGGCACCGAGCGCGCCGGCAACGAGCGCTAAGACAAAGTTACTCGCTCTGACGAGCGCGACGGCGATCGCATCGTTAAAGAGCGATTCGGCCTCAACGGTGGCAACCAGGCCGGTCGGTGCCCCGACCGAGCGGGCGAAGGCGATCACCGCAACGGGATCGGTTGCGCTGAGCGCTGCGCCGACCACCCATGCAAGCGGCAACGAAAACGAAAGCAGCAGTAACGCGCCCGTCACGCAGAGCGCCGCAACGGCGACGCCGGGGAGCACGAGCATTGCGACTGGTCGCCACGCGTGCCGTACGGCGACAAGGTCGAGGTTCCATGCCGCTTCAAAGAGCAGCGGTGGAACGAGATAATGCAATGCTGCCGGCGCGAAGGCGGCGCCGACTGGTTTTGCAAAGCTCAGCCCTGCTGCCGCACCGAGCAAGGCTACCCCCGGCAGCACCCAAATCGGCAACGCGCGCGGGCTACGCACTCCTCACCGCGGTTAATGCACGTGCGTGAAGTTCCCGACGCGCACGCCGAGTTCGGTGATGCGCTCGATGGCAGCGCGCATGCCGATGGTCGCAGCGGGACGCCCGACTAAATCGAAGTAGCGATGCGGGTCGATATTGAGCGTTCGCGTCTGCACCATATCGACGGGTCGATCCCTCAAAAACCGCTCCATCGCAGCGACTTCCTCGACGTCGTCGGTGACGCCGGGATGGGTGAGCAGATTGAGCGAGACGCGTAACCCCGCGGCGCGCGCGATGCGAATCGATTCCAACACCTCGGCGAGGCCATAGCCCTGCGGGCGATAATAGGCGGCGTACGTCGCTTCACGAAAACTATTCAGACTGATCCGGACGGCCTGAAGCCCGGCATCGATACACCGAGCGAGCTCGCGCGGCCGGCTGCCGTTGGTGTTGAGGTTGATCGTGCCGTTGCTTCGAGCCGCGCGTATCTTCTCGATCGCCGAGGCGATGGCGAGCGAGCGCAGGAGCGGCTCGCCTTCGCAGCCCTGTCCGAAACTCACGATTCCCTCTGGAACCGCCTGCAAATGTTCGATCGCCACGCGTGCGATCTCGTCGCCCTGCATCTCCACCGCGATCCGTCGTTGCGGCGATGGCAAGCCGGCGTCGGGATCTTGTTCGGAGATGCATCCCACGCAACGCGCGTTGCACGTCGGCGAGACGGGAAGCGCCGCCTCACCTCGGCCGAGAAAGACGTTTTGCGC
>JAKBCP010000143.1 GCA_021807645.1 bacterium | reverse complement strand
GTGCGATCCGAAAGCGCAGATTCATCGAGCGCGCAAGATGCGGGACGATCGCGCGCGCCGCGCCGCCGCCGCCGACGAGTTCGAGGAGCTGTGGGTCGAGCCCGTATTCGGCGACGAGGGCGCGCACGGTCGGAACAACGCGTTCGCAGGCGCGCTCGAGAATCGCGGCCGCGAGTCGTTCGGGCTCCACGCCGTGCGCGGCGGCAGCAACGGCGAACGCCCGGCGCAATGCGGCGTCATTCCCGCGCCCAAAAGCGCCGTCGGGAATCTCGCCGAGGAAGTTCGCGGCACAGCTCGGCGTCAGCGCGATATCGCTCCCCTGCGGCGTGCGCAGCGCGAGGATCTCGCCCTCGGCCAGGCAGGCGTCGCGCAATTCTTCGGGGCTGCAGAAAGCCGCATAACGATAGCCGGCGATATGCGCGCTGCGCGGACCGACCGCCGCGACGCCGGCGGCATTCATGCGCACCAGGCTTCCCCCGGCGATTCCCAACGTGCGCACGTCGAGCGTCTGGAGCAACAGACGGTGCGTTCCTATCCTTCCCGGACGCATCTGCGCGCGTCCGCCCCGGATCACCGAACAGTCTGAGCTCGTTCCGCCGACCTCGATAAAGATCGCGTCGGTAACGTTTTCGTGGAGCAACGCCCCGGCGATCCCCGCTGCGGGGCCCGACAAGAGCGTCGCCAGCGGACGTCGCTCGATCTCATCGATCGCCATCACGCCGCCGTCGCTGCGCATCACCATCAACGGCGCGCCGATCCCGGCCGCCGTCACCGCTTGCGTCGTGCTGCGCGCCGATCGCAGCATCCGCGGTAATAACGCAGCGTTGAACGCCGCCGTGCGCGTACGCGCGCGCAGGCCGTAAAGCGAACTCGCGTCGCTCCCGGTGGTCGCAGGGAGTGTGAGCTCGCGCGCGATCTCGGCGGCACGCCGCTCGCCGGTGCGTCGATCGACGCCGAACGCGCGCGTAACCGCGAGCGCCTCGATTCCGCATTCGCGCTGCAACGACGCAATGCACGCTCGTTGCCCGCGCTCGTCGCCGGCGTCGGCAAAAGCCGCAGCGAGCGCGAAGGTACGATCGCCTGCCGCGAGCGACGGAATACGCATCTGCATGCGAGCGAGCGTTCCGGAGCCGTCGGTCAGGCCGAGAATGCCGACGCGTGCGAGATCGCCTTCGAGCAATGCGTTCGTCGCCTGCGTCGTCGAATGCGCGACAAACGCGATCTGCGCCGGGTCGATGCCGGTCGCCAGCAGGCGTTCGATGCTCTCGCGGATTCCGCTCGCGACGCCGTCCGAGGCGGTATGCGTCGTCGGAACTTTCACGCGCGCGACGACGGTGCGCTCCCGTGGATCGATTGCAACGGCGTCGGTGAACGTTCCGCCGACGTCGATGCCGACGCGCAGCGGCGTTAGCGTGCCGATCGTTCTCGTGCCGGGAGCGTCTCGGCAAGCTCGTCGTAGAGCATCGCCATCGTTTCGATTCCGCCGAAGAATTGTTTGAGCGAAAACTTCTCGTTCGGGGCGTGAATGCGATCGTCGGGAAGGCCGACGCCGATCATGACTTGCGGCAGCCCGTAGATGCGGTCGAAGCTCCCGACGGGTGTGATCGAGCCGCCGGTGCCGATGAATACCGGCGCTTTGCCGAAGCCGCGCTCCATCGCTTTCGAGGCCGCAGCGACGGCCGGATGATCGCGTCCGATCAGCACGGCGCGCGCCGTACCTTCGTCTTCTACCTCGACGCGCACGCCGGCCGGGCCGTGTGCGAGCAAATAATTCTTTACCGCATCGCGCACGGCGAGCGGATCCTGTGCGCCGACGAGGCGCGCCGAGAGTTTCGCACAGGCGTACGACGGGATCACCGTTTTATGCCCCGGCCCTTGGTAGCCGCCCCAAATGCCGTTGCATTCCAGCGTCGGGCGATACCACATACGCGCGAGGGGATGGACGCCGCGCTCGCCCCACAATTGCGGTACGCCGAGTTCGGCAGCCGACGCGTTCTCGTCGTATGCGAGCTCGCGAATTTGAATCTCCGTCGCTTCGTCGACCGTCGGTGCGCCATCGTAGAAACCCGGCACGCGCACGCGCGCTTGCTCGTCTTTGAGCGAGGCGATTAACATAGCCAACGCTCCGATCGGGTTGCGCACGAGCCCACCGAAATATCCCGAATGTAAATCTTCGCTCGGGCCGGTTACCCGCACGTCCCAATGAACGAGACCGCGCACCGAGGTCGTCAGTGCCGGAGTATCGGCGGAATAGACGGCCGTGTCGGAGATAATTGCAAGATCCGCTTGCAGAAGCTCGTGATAACGCTCGAGCGCGCGCTCGAAGTTCGGCGAACCGACCTCTTCTTCGCCTTCGACGAGAACCACGACGTTGAGCGGCAAGTCGCCGCGCACGCGAAGGTGCGCTTCGAGCGCCGCGATATGCATGAGCACCTGCCCCTTATCGTCGACCGCACCGCGACCGTAGATATTCCCGTCGCGGAGGGTTCCCTCGAACGGCGGCGAGAGCCAGAGCTCGAACGGCTCGGCGGGTTGGACGTCGTAATGCCCGTAGATGAGCACCGTCGGTTTCGCGGGATCGTTTCCAAAGCGACCGTAGGCGAACGGCGCCCCGTCGGTCGGCAACAACTCGGCGTGAAAGCCGATCTCGCGCATCCGCTCGACCAGGAGCGTCGCGCAGCGTTCCATATCACCGCGATGCTGAGGATTTGCTGAGACCGACGGTATCGCGATCAGCGCCTTCAGCTCGTCGAGGTAACGCTCGTGCGATTTGCGCACGTACGCAAGTACGTCCTCATCTCGGTCGATCATGTCCGGGTTATTCGCGCAACTGCGCCTCTACCTCTTTCGGCAACACGGGCTCGCTCAGTCGGATCTGCCGCGCGATCGCACCGACGCGTACCTGGAACGAATGCGCTTTACCGTCGTACGAGCGCGCCTCGGATTGAAAAGTACCGTAGTCCCACCACCAACGGCCGTCGATCTTATCGACGATCTCGCCGCTGCGCATTCCCGCGGCCCATGCCGGGCCGCCGGCACGCACGTAGACGCGCATGTATCCATCAACGGTTTTGAAGAGCGCAAAATAATAGGTTGGACGGAGATTTTGCGGCAACGAGAGTCCGTGCACGAAGAGCACGTGCGCGCGCACGGGGTGCCGCGCCTTCCACGCGAGGAGCCGTTGCGCTCCCTGCAGCGCCAAGCGGCGAACGAGCGCTGCGTCGAGATGACGACGTACGGCATGGTCGTGCCACTCGCGTACGACCCAGCCCCCGCAATCCTCAAGCCGCAGGCCGATGTCGAGGTTGGTTCCCTCGAGTAACGTAAAGCGTTGTCGGCGTATGTAGAGATATGCGGCATACTTTTTTTTCGCGCAGTCACGGAGATCGGGCGTCGCATGGCGACGTACGACGAAAAATCCATTCGCCGATAACTTCGCTGCGACCGTCGCTGCGGCGATGCGCCCGAACGTGGTCCCGTCATCGTCGACGACGATATGCCGTGCCGCACGCTGCGGGGCGAGCAGCCCCGGTGGAAGCACCGCGTTCGGTAAGGGGGCTGCACCGGCGACGTGGAGATTGATTGCGAGCAGAGCGGCGAGGACCGCGACTGCATATTGATAGGGTAGCGTCGCCAGCAATATCCGCTCGGTTCTGTCGCCGGTCTGGTTCGCCACCCACACGTTCGCAGTATTCGTCGGATCGCAAACGTTCTGCACCGCTACGAGCACCATCACGCCGGCGACGAGCAGCGGCGGTGCGATTGCATGTGCGCCGACCAACGCGGCAAAGAAAGCGATACCGACGCCGAACGGGTTGAGCGGACCGCGATAGAGCACGAGCGGGCTCAGCAAGCCGAAGACGAGT
>JAKBCP010000142.1 GCA_021807645.1 bacterium | reverse complement strand
GCGATTGAGGTTGAACTGGACGCTATTGGCCAACAAGTTGTTGGCAATGCTCAATCCTGACGCCATACTCTCTCCATAGATCGGACGATGATCGGTCGCCCGCGGTTCCTCACAGACCCCATCCTGAGGTCCTACCTGCTAGGTTTCGGCTGGCACGCCTAAATCCTTTAGCCGGGCCAGCTCATGACCGGCGCTTACTCCCTGGGGGCGCTCGCCTCTTCGAGCGGCGGTTCTTCGACGAACTCCGCCTCGATCGGGGCTGCCGACGCAGCCTGCGCGGCCGGTGCGGCGGCAGGGCGTGGGCGAAGCGCGTAGAGGAGCGCATCGACGCCGAGCGGGCGACCGAGCGGAAGTAGCAAGCAGAGTGCGCTGAGGACGATGGAAAAGCCGTCGATCCCCGTCCAGGCGGCGACGGAACCGAGCCCGCCCTTCGAAGCGAGGTAGTTGAGACCGAGGAGGATCCCGACTCCTCCGGCAAAGCGCGTGAAGATCCCCAGTGCGAGAGCACACCCCACCAATACCTCGCCGGAGCGTACGAGTTCGGCGAAGAGCCGTTCGTGCGGCACAACCACCCCTACCAAGAAGCCGTGGTAGGCTCCGGAGGTGTGCGCCACGGCCTGCGCGAGATAGGTCGCCATCAGTCCGGCGGGCGGCAAGAACGTCGCGGGGTGGAGAAACTTCTCGATCCCGTAGGCGAGCCAAAAGAACCCGGCATAGAGCCGGAACGCGGTGAGTACCACCGCGTAATGACGGTTACTCGGTAACACCTTCGTCGGATTCCTCGGCAAAGAGCAAAAACTCGTCGAGGATCTCCTGCGCGAGCTCGTCGTCTTCGAGGAGGTTGCCGACGCTGTCGGTCACGATGAACTCGGCTTCTTCCTCACCCTCGCCCTCGTCGCTGCCATGAACGAGCACCGCATAGGTCTCGCCGCTCTCCTCGTCGGCAAGCGTACCGACGACTTCGAATTCCAGCGAGCGCCCGTCGTCGGTCTCGATGGTGAGGAGTTCCTTCAGTTCGAGGGGTTTGCTCGGGGCGGGGCTGTTATGGTCGGACATAACCTCTCCTATCGTTCGTAGCGGGCGATATTCGCCGTCTGCTCGGCGAGCGTTGCGGCGAAAACGTGACTCCCGTCACCCTTCGCGACATAATAAAGAAAATCAGTCTTGGCCGGGTGGAAAGCAGCCTCGATCGAGGCGCGCCCCGGGTTGGAGATCGGCCCGGGCGGCAACCCCGGATGCAAGTACGTATTATACGGCGAGCGCACGCGGAGATCGGCATAGGTCAGCACGCTGCGATGATGCGGCAACGCGTATTCGACCGTTGCATCGATCTGTAACGGCATCCCCAAGCGTAAGCGATTGTAGATGACGCTTGCGATCAACGGACGGTCGCGATCGATCTTCGCTTCGCGCTCGATCATCGAGGCGATCGTTATCGCACCGACGAGCGAGACGTGCAATCGCTTCGCACGCTCGAGCGCGTCGGCGGGAAGCTCTTGGCGGAAACGTGCGAGCATCTGCGCTTCGATCTCTTCGGGCGTCGCAGCGATCGGAATCAAGTAGGTGTCCGGGAAAAGAAACCCTTCGAGCCCGGTGATGCGCACGCCGTCGATAACGGCGGTATCGTGTTTGAAGGCGCGTTCCAAGATCGTCGCGTCCCCAAGCCGATTTCGAGCGAGCCGTCGCGCGATCTGACGATCGGTGAAGCCTTCGGGAATCGTCACCCGAATCGAGTTGCGTCCACCGGCGAGCAAGCGATCGAGTAGTGCCGCGGCATCGAGGTGTGCCTGAAAGCGATAGCGTCCGGCGCGAATCTCCGCACTCGCACCCCGTACCCGCGCGAGCGCTCGCAGCAGCCAGGGATGGCGGGTGACGCCCGAGCGAACCAGCGATGCGACGATGCTATCGAAATCGCTCCCGGGTGCGATAAGCACGGTGGTGTTTCGCAACGGCAAGCCCCGATCGCCCAGTAACCCGTACGCCCCATAGGCGACGAAACACGACAGAGCGATCGCTACGAGCGAAAAGAGAACGGAGCGCAAGCGCATCTACGTCGAGTGCTCCCGCTCTCGGCGGCGCCGTGCTTGATAGCTCTCGAGGATGAGGACCGCCGCAAAGGCATCGACGCTCCGCTTCCGCCGCTCGCGCGAAAGGTCGGCCGCGATGAGTGCCTTATTCGCCTGCGCGCTGGTCATCCGTTCGTCGACGCGATGAATCGGCACGGAGATCGCCCGTTGAAGTTGTGCGACGAAGGCATCGATCTTCTCGGCAGCGAGTTTGCGGCTCCCATCGAGCGCGATGGGATCGCCGATGACGACATCGCGAACGGCGTGCTCCTCGACGAGCGCACGAATGCGCTCGATATCAGCTCGCAGATTCGTTCGCTCGATCGTCGGCAACGGGAACGCAAACGTCTCCGAGGGATCGCCGAGCGCAACGCCGATGCGCTTGCTACCGACGTCGAGTGCGAGTGCGCTCATAGCAAGCCGAATGCATATCCCGGAAGCGCACTGACGCGGAGCGGGCGCGCGCAATAATGGGCGATCAAAGCTTCGATCGCCGCTGCGGTCTGCGGTCGCGCTTCGACGGCGGCTCCGGCGCCGCGTTCTCGCCCCAGCGCGGCGAAATTGATCCGATCTTCGGGATCGAGCGCGATTTCTTCGCGGTGCGGACGGCGGCATTTTGCGTCGAGCATCCCGCCTTCGCTGGCATCGAGCCAACTGCGATCCTCGAGCGGATCGCCGCAGAGGCAACAGCGATCCGCCGGCGGCATCGAGCCGAGGAGATCGAGAAGTCGGAGCGAGAAACGAGCGATGAAACGATGCGGACGTTCGCTTTTCGCGATCGCCTCGATCGTTGCATCAAGCAGAGCGAAGATCTCCGGGACCGGCTCTCCAGGCTCGCATAAGACGTCGACGCGTTCGAGCGCGAGCGAGGCAACGGCAAGACGTTCGGGCTCGACCAGAGCGGCCCAACGCCGCGAGCGTTCCTCGACCGAAACGACGACGTCGAGCGAGCGCCCTCGATGTAACATCATCTCCACCCGCCCGGCCGGCTCCAAGCGCCCGCCGATGCGGCTCTTCGGACGACGCGCCCCTTTTGCAACCGCATCGAGTTTCCCGTGTTCGCGCGTCAGAAAGCGAACGATGCGGTCGGCCTCGCCGAGCGCGCGCGCGCCGAGCACGATCCCTTCGGCACGATAACTCCGTTCCTCGCCGCTCACGGTAGCGACTCGGCGTCGAACGCATCGGGGAGTAAATCGCGCAAACTCTGCACCCTCGGTTGCCCGCCGCGCATGGTGACGACGGTAATATCGAGCCCGAACTCAGAGAGAAATTGCCTGCACGCGCCGCATGGGGTGAGATCGAGTTCCTTCGGTCCGACGATAGCAATGGCGAGATATCGTCGCGATCCCTGCGCGACGGCGCGCACTACCGCCGCACGTTCGGCGCAGATCGAGAGCCCGAAGCTGGCGTTCTCGACATTTGCCGCCGTCACGATCGCACCGGAATCGAGGAGCAGTGCGGCGCCGACCGGGAAGGCGGAGTACGGTGCATAGGCGTGCTCCCGCGCGTGCATCGCCTCGCCGACGAGCTCGGAGATGCGCTCAGACGAGAGCATTGTCGGAGCGCTCCGATTCGCTCTTCCCGTTATAGAAAATGCGCACGGAGAGAATTCGCCGACGGCGCAAACGATCGACCCGCAATCGCGTCTCGGGATCGGCGACGACCTCTTCCCCCTCGCCCGGCAATCTCCCGAAGAGCCCGACCGTGTATCCGCCGATCGTTTCGAACTCCTCGGTGGGCAAGTCGGTACCGAGCTTTGCGTTGACATCCTCGATATTCGTCGCCGCCTCGACCACCGCCTCACCGTCG
>JAKBCP010000141.1 GCA_021807645.1 bacterium | reverse complement strand
CTCGATTTTGATGATCCCGTCGCCTTGGCACGCTTCGCAACGGCCGCCCTTGACGTTGAACGAGAACCGCCCCGGCGTGTAACCGCGCATCTTCGCTTCGGGAACCATCGAGAAGAGGTCGCGGATCAGATCGAAGGCGCCGGTATAGGTCGCCGGATTGCTGCGCGGAGTTCTGCCGATCGGCGATTGATCGATGACGACGAGCTTATCGAGTGCATCGACGCCCTTGAGCGAACCATAGGTTCCCGCCGGTGCCCCGCCGTGCAAGTGCTGGTTGAGCGCGCGGACGATCACCTGATTGACCAGCGATGATTTTCCGCTGCCGCTTACGCCGGTTACCGCGCAAAAGACGCCGAGTGGAACGCGCAGGTCGAGATCGCGCAGATTGTTCGCGCGCGCCTTGCGCACCTCGAGCCAGCCCTTCGGCGCTCGCCGTTCCGTGGGAATCGGAATGAACTTGCGGCCGCTCAAATACGCACCGGTCTCCGAACGCGGGTTGGCGAGGACTTCCTCGAGCGTGCCGATGGTGAGAATCTCGCCGCCCTCCGCGCCGGCGCCGGGACCGATATCGACGATGACGTCGGCGGCGCGCATCGTATCTTCGTCGTGCTCGATCACGACCAACGTATTTCCGATATCGCGCAGCGTCCGTAGCGTCGCCAAGAGACGATCGTTATCGCGCTGGTGCAGACCGATCGACGGCTCGTCGAGAATGTAGAGCACCCCGACGAGCGCACTGCCGATCTGCGTCGCAAGCCGGATCCGTTGCGATTCGCCGCCCGATAGCGTCGTTGCCGAGCGCGCGAGCGTCAAATAGTTGAGGCCGACGTTCGAAAGAAAACTCAATCGCGCTCGAATCTCCTTGACGATCTGATGAGCGATCTGCAACTCGCGCTCGCGCAATTCTAAGCTCGCGAAAAAATGCTCGGCGCGCTCCACCGAAAGGCGCGTCAGCTCGTCGATATTCATTCCCGATACCGTCACCGCGAGGGCCTCGGGTTTGAGCCGCGCGCCCTTACAGACGGGGCAGACCGAGGTCGCCATATACTTTTCGATATCTTCTTTGACGTACTCGCTCGACGTCTCGGAATAGCGTCGCTGCAAGTTGTTGACGACCCCCTCGAAGGTCGCCTTATACTCCCAGGTCTTCCCGGAGCGCGTCTTATAGGCAAAATCCTGTTCGCGTTCGGTTCCGTAGAGGACGACATCGAGAACTTCCTCGGAGAAGCGCTCCACCGGCGTCGTCATGCGTACGTTGTATCGCCGAAGTACGCGCTCGAGTTGTTGCAAATAGTAGGCGTTCATCGAGGGGAAGCGCCCGGTGCCCAACGTCTTACTCCACGGCACGATCGCTCCGTCGGCGATCGATTTACTGCGGTCGGGAATCACCTTCCACGGATCGATCTCCACTTTTTCGCCGAGCCCGCTGCAAGCGGGGCACGCCCCGTAGGGGGAGTTAAACGAGAAGAGACGCGGCGCCAGCTCTTCGAACGACAGACCGCAGTCGACGCATGCAAAGGCCTCGCTGAAGGTTACCTCGCGCGGTTTGCTCTTTGGTTCTTCCAGCGATGCCGTCACGATGCCGGTCGAAAGCCGCAACGTCGTTTCGACGGAGTCGGTCAGACGCTTGCGAATATCGGGTTTATTGACCAATCGATCGACCACGACTTCGATCGTGTGCTTGCGTTTCTTGTCGATCGCGATCTTCTCGCGCAGTTCGTGCATCTCGCCGTCCACACGAACGCGCGCGAAGCCTTCTTTGGCGATCTCTTCAAAGAGCTTCGTATATTCGCCCTTGCGTCCGCGTACCAACGGCGCCAACAACACGATCCGCGTCCCTTCGGGAAGTTCGAGGATCGCGTCGACGATCTGCTCGCTACTCTGCGTGGTTATCGCGCGGCCGCATTTCGGACAGTGAGGGACGCCGACCCGCGCGAAGAGCAAACGCAAATAATCGTAGATCTCGGTCACCGTTCCCACGGTCGAGCGCGGGTTGCGCGAGGTCGATTTCTGATCGATCGAGATCGCCGGGGAGAGCCCCTCGATATAATCGACATCGGGCTTCTCCATCTGTCCGAGAAATTGACGCGCGTACGAAGAGAGCGACTCCACGTAACGCCGCTGCCCCTCGGCGTAGATCGTATCGAACGCCAGCGATGATTTGCCCGAACCCGAGAGCCCGGTTACCACGATCAAGCGATTGCGCGGCAGCGTCAGATCGACGTTCTTCAGGTTGTGTTCCCGCGCGCCCTTAATAACGATCGAATCGAGTCCGTGCCCCATGCTTTATCCGTTCCGAGACCGCGCAGCAACGGTCTCCAGCGCTCGACCAACCCCCGAAAAGGCGCTGACGGTTGCATGCGGGGCGGGCGCGCCGGGCGGCAGGCTCTCACCGCGAATGTTGAGCCAGATCGCGGTCATCCCCGAAGCGAGGGCGCCGGCGATATCGCGGTCGTAGCGATCGCCGACCATCGCCGCATGCTTCGGCGCGACGCCGAGGCGGCGACATGCGTGCTCGAAGAACGCCGGGTCGGGCTTGAGCAACCCGGTCTCGTCGGCGAAGAAGGTGGCATCGACCGCGTCGCTGAGCCCGAGCAACGCAATTTTCTCGACGTGCGTCTCCGAGAAACCGTTGGTGAGGATGCCGAGGCGACGTCCGCGCCCCCGCTGTTTTTCCAACAGCTCCAACGCCCCCGGGAACAGCGTGAAGTATTTTTTTCGCAGCTCGTAATACCGGTGCGCGACCCTGCTTGCAAGCGACGGATCGACGATACCGACATCGGCGAGCGCGCGCTCCCACATGCGCTCGCGCAATCCCCGCAGCGGCGTCTTGAGGTTCTCTGCCGCCAGCCCATGCCAGAAGGTCGCCGCTTCCCGAGCGTAAGCATCGGCGAGAGTGCGCGCATCGACCTTGCGTTCGCCTGCGACCTCCTCAGCGGCTTCCATACAGGCAAGCAGGCACGCTTGCGTATCGTCATGCAGCGTGTCATCGAGGTCGAAAAGCACGAGGTCGATCATGAAGGTCTCGATTCGTCCAGCGCACGCTCGAGCACTTTCGGCGCGCGAGCGCCGAATAAAATCGACTCCGCCGCGCCGCTTTGCTTACGGATCTCGATGAGTTCGTCACGGACCGCAGCGGCCTTTTCGAATTCGAGGTTGGCGGCAAATTCGCGCATCTTTTTTTCGAGGTCGGCCGCCATACGCGCCGCGACCTCGCGCGGCAGCCGATCGCGCGCGCTCGGCTTCTTCTCTCCGCGATCGCCGCCCCCGACCATCGCGAGAATATCGCGAACTTCTTTGCGGACGCTCCGCGGCTCGATGCCGTGTTCGAGGTTGTAGGCCGTCTGACGCTCGCGGCGGCGTCGCGTTTCGCCGATCGCGCGCGCCATCGATTCGGTGACGTTATCGGCATACATGATCACCTTGCCGTCGACGTGACGGGCCGCACGGCCGATCGTCTGAATCAACGAGGTCGCGCTGCGCAGATATCCCTCTTTGTCGGCGTCGAGAATCCCGACGAGCGAGACTTCGGGGAGATCGAGCCCCTCGCGCAACAGATTGATGCCGACGAGCACGTCGAAGACGCCGTTGCGAAGATCGCGAAGAATCGAGATGCGTTCGAGCGTATCGACCTCGCTATGGAGATAGCGCACCTTCAATCCCGCCTCCACCAAGAAGTCGGTAAGATCTTCGGCCATCTTTTTCGTCAACGTCGTTACCAGTATGCGTTCGCTACGCGCGACGCGAACGCGAATCTCCTCCATCAAATCGTCGACCTGATGGCGCGTCGGGCGAACCTCGATCTCCGGGTCCACCAGCCCGGTCGGGCGCACGATCATCTCCACCACTTGCGCGCTCCGGCCGGTCTCGTAGGTTCCCGGCGTCGCCGAAACGTAAATCGCTTGGTTGATATGCGCGTCGAATTCCTCGTAACTTAACGGGCGATTGTCCAGTGCGCTCGGCAATCGAAA
>JAKBCP010000140.1 GCA_021807645.1 bacterium | reverse complement strand
GCCCTGGGCGATATAATCGCCGACGCGCTTGCGCCACTCGACGATGGACCCCTCGGCGACCGACTCGCCCATCTCCGGGAGGGTCACCTGCACCAGGGTGTCAGCCACGTTGTCGATTCTCCGTCTTTCCTGCGTATTAAAGCGATGAACCGTAGTTATACGGGCCCGCGTCGCGCGAACCCCTCGATTCTAACGCTCCTCGGCGCCGAAACCTACGACCCAAGCCACGGGGACGCCGGGGAAGGAGCGCCCGCCCGTTCCCCCGCAACGGCGGGGACGATGGAACTGCTGCGCTTCGAGGATCTCGAGTGTCGGTACGGGGCGCGCGATGTGTTCGCGGGGCTCGGCGGCGTGCTGCGCGACGGCGAGCGCATCGCCCTGGTCGGCCCGAACGGCGCCGGAAAATCCTCGCTGCTGCGGATGCTCGCCGGCGTCGATGCACCCAACGGCGGCCGCATCGTACGGGCGCGCGACGCGCGCATGGGCTATCTCGCGCAGTCAGTCGCCGACGAAACCGAAGCAACGCTGCAAGAGCTCGTCGACGGCGCGCTCGCGCGCGTTCCCGACGACGAATACGACCGCAAGCGCAAACTGTTGCGTACGATGCTCTCGGCATTCGGCTTCGCGCCCGAAGAATACGCACGACCGTTGCGCGAGTTCTCCGGCGGGCAGCGCTCGAAAGGAGCGCTCGCGCATCTGCTTATCGACGAGCCCGATTATCTGATTCTCGACGAGCCGACGAACCATCTCGATATCGGCACCGTGCGTTGGCTGGAAAACACGCTCGCCGCCGATAAGCGCGCCTACATCATCGTTTCGCACGACCGCTATTTTATCGATCGCGTTGCGACGCAGATTTGGGAGCTCGACCGCGGCACGCTCTACGTCTATCCCCCGGCTTCGCGCGCCTATACGGCCTATCTCGAAGCGCGCGAGGTGCGTCGGGAAAACGAACGGCGAGCCTACGAGTCCTACATCGCCGAACGCGACAAGCGCCGCGCGACGATCGCCGGCCTACGCGCCACGCACACGTCGTCGGATTACAAACAGGTCCGCAGCCGCGAGCGACAGCTCGCGCGAACCGAAGCCGAGATCGTCGTGCCGGAGCCGCCGCCCGACGCCGCGCGCATTAACGTTGCCCTCGCGGCGCACCGCCGCGTTACCGGCGGCTTTGCCTTCGAACTCCGCGGTCTCACGAAAGGCTATGCGGCGCCGCTCTTTAGCGGATTGGCGATCGACGTGCAGCAGGGTGAACGGATCGCCATCGTCGGCCCCAACGGCGCCGGTAAATCGACGTTGCTCTCCATTCTTGCCGATGAACGCACGCCCGATGCGGGGACGGTGCGTTACAATCCCGCCGCACGCGTCGCCTATTTCGCGCAGAACGCACAAGAGCAACTCGACCCCGATGCAACCGCGATCGATGCGGTGCTCTCGGTCGGCAGCGTCGCGCCCGAGCGCGCGCGCGGCTTACTCGGGCGCATCGGCATCTCCGGCGAGATGCAGGAGCGCCCCGTGCGCTCGTTCTCCGGCGGCGAACGGCGGCGCATCATGCTCGCGCGGTTGATGGCGCAGAATGCCGACGTGCTGCTGCTCGACGAACCGACGAACGATCTCGATATCGCCAGCCGCGAAGCGCTCGAATCGGTGCTCGACGAATACCCCGGCACCCTGGTCGTCGTGTCGCACGACCGTTATCTGCTATCGCGCCTCGCGGAGCGGGTGCTCTGGATCGAGAACGGCCAGTGGGGCGTACTCGAAGGCTACGATGCGTACGAACGCTTCGTGCGCGAACGTGAAGTTCGCCCGACGAGCACCACGAGCGAGGCAGAACGCCCGAAGACGACGCGCCTGACGCCGCTGAAAGTGCGTTCGAAACTGATGACGCAGATCGCAGCGGCCGAACGGGAAATCGAATCGCTCGAAGCGCGCAAGGCGCAGATCGACGAGCTCTTCGCGCAACCCGATCTCTACGAAGATCGCGAGCGCGTCAAAGCCTTACAGGCAGAGATCGAGAGCATCGCCATCCGTCACGATAGTGCACTCGCGCGATGGGAGGATCTGCACGCGCGGCTGGAGGCGGTTGAGGTCGCCGAATAGCTGCCGTTTCGCCGACGTTCTAGTTGAGGCGCATCGCGTGCGCGATGCCGAGGCTCGTGAGCGATATCCCGACCCAGAGGATCGCACCGAGGATAAGCGGTCGAACGCCCGCCGAGCGGATACGCGCGTAATCGGCGCTCAACCCGACTGCCGCAAGCGCCACCGTAATCGCGAAGAGCGCAAGCTGATCGAGCGGTGCGTGCCACGACGCCGGGATATAACCGAAGCTGTTGATGCCCGCAGCGACGACGAACCAAAGAACGAACCACGGAATAATCGAGCGCCACGGCACCGCGTCACCGCCGCGCATCGCAAACGCGCGCTTCCCGGCATAAAACGCAACCAACGGAATAATCAGCGTCGTACGCGTGAGCTTGACGATGACCGCGTGTTCTCCGGCTGCGTGCCCGAACACGAAGGCGGCAGCCACGACCGAAGATGTATCGTTGATCGCCGTACCGGCCCACAAGCCGAACGCGTGTTGCGAGAGGTGCATGAGGTGCCCGATCGTCGGGAACGTCAGGACCGCTGCAACGTTGAAGAAAAAAATCGTCGAGAGCGCGTAGGCTACATCGGCGCGATCCGATTCGACCGCACTTGCCAGCGCCGCGATCGCCGAGCCGCCGCAGATCGCCGTGCCGACTCCGAGAAGGCGGCGCAGATCGCGGTCGATCCCGAGCAATTTACCGAAGATATAGGCGAGCGCTAAAACCACCACCAACGTTCCCAACATCACCGGCAGCGATTTGAGACCGCCGGCAACAACGTCGGTAAAGCGCAGTTGCGTGCCGAGCAACACAATCGACCACGCCAGCACTTGTTTGGTGCTAAAAAGGATTCCCGGGTGCAGCCGCGCACCGGGCGCGCGCACCGCCGTTACGAGCAGGCCGAGTGCGATTGCGACCACCGGCGAACCCACGACCGGCAGCAAATGCCCGACGAGGGTTGCGACGGCCGCAATCGCGATCGCCAGAAGGAGCCCGGGGAGTATCTTCACGATGCGTTAAAAGAAACTCGCCGGTTCCGGGGGAAACGCGATCGCAGCCTTTTTATCGAAAGCCGGGCGCTTGTGGCTTTCGACAAATGCTGCGACGTCGTAGGCCTGTTGGTTGCTCAACGTGCCCGCTTTTCCAAGCGGCATGTTATAGCGAACGAAGCCCGCCATCATGGCGACCTTCGCCATGCCGGCGCCTTTGTTAAACGACGTCGCCCCCCAGAGCGCGGGGAACTCTCCGGGAATGCCCGCACCGCTTGCCTGGTGGCACATCGAACATTGCGCTGCATAAATTTTTGCGCCGCGCGCCACGCTCGGCGGCGCCGGCGGTTTGATACGCGCGATGCGCACGGACGGATCGACCGGCGAGAATGTCTTCTGTCCTCTCGATATCCAATTGATGTACGCTACGATAGCGATCATGGTGCGGCTATCGTACGCCGGCGGCTTGCCGTTCATGCTGTAGAGAAAACATTCCGCGATGCGATCTTGCAGGGCGATTGCACGATGCGAACGCTTATTCCACTGTGGAAAGTGCCCCGCTATCCGCAGATAGCCGCCGCGCGGCACCGTTCCGCCCGCGATGTGGCATGAAGAGCACTCCATCTGCGAAACGACATATGCTTTCGCGAATTTGTGCGTCTGCGTGATGATGTCGTACCCCTCGCGCACCAACGCACCCACTTTCCCGGAGGGAAGGTGCGCGGGGTCGTAGAGCGCGGCGCCCGCACGCGGACCTCCCGCGCTCGTACCGCCGGCGGTGCCGCCGGCGCCCCCGGCGCAACCGGCGAGCGCGAGTGCGACGACCGCACTCGCTACCGCATTGAGAGCTCGCACCGCGCGCCCCTTAGAACGCCAGCGCCGTGTAGGCGTAGCCGAAGCGCTTTTGTAGCACCGCAACCGT
>JAKBCP010000139.1 GCA_021807645.1 bacterium | reverse complement strand
TCTCGTTTCCATTGCCGACGAAGAGAAGGAGCGCGCGGTGCCGATTATGCGCCGCTACGTCGAGCTCGGCCATACCCTCATCGCCACCGACGGAACCCAGCGCGTGCTTGCCGCGGCGGGCATCGCATGCGAGCGGATCGGCAAAATCGCCGAGGGCAGCCCGCACGTCCTCGACGCGATCGCCTCACGAAGCGTTGACCTCGTTATCAACGACGCGAAAGGTGCGCGGGAGGTCTCCGATGCTTACAAGATTCGGCGCGGCTCGGTCGAAGCCAGTATAGCGTGTCTGACCAGTCTCGATACCGCCCGAGCCCTGGCGGAGGCCCTCGCAAATTCGGCGGGGCCGCCGCGCAGTCTCCATCGATACCTGGAGTCGGTGGCGGCGAAAGCGTAGCCGAGAAACCGGCGGGCATCGTCGTGCTCGGCGGCAACAGCAGCACGCTTGCCTTTACCAACAGCCTCCTGCCCGAGGGGCGGACG
The DNA here is from genome assembly GCA_021807645.1 of bacterium. Taxonomy (GTDB): domain Bacteria; phylum Vulcanimicrobiota; class Vulcanimicrobiia; order Vulcanimicrobiales; family Vulcanimicrobiaceae; genus JABEUX01. The sequence goes on along the minus strand of JAKBCP010000139.1, from coordinate 3,520 downwards.
ATCGTCGCCCGGTTGGTGCCGGTGGCGGTCACGCCGATCGATACGGCGGTCGGGGATACCTGGCAGAGCGTCGGCATCGCCCCCGACGACCTCTTGCACTGGATCGATCGAACCTTTCCGGCGGAGGATGAGAGCGCATTCGTCGCGCCGCTGCACGATCTCGATCTGCTCGCGCGCGTCGGCTGGAACGCTCCGCTGCCGACCAATCTTCACGAGGCGGAGCTTATCAATGTCGAGGATCTGCCACCCGACGTAGTCGAGGCGATCGAGAGCGGCCCGGTGCCGATCGTTCCATGCGCGCTCTGCCGGCGGCTCTGCGTCCGCGGCGATTTCCGCTGGGGCGACCGCGAGCTCTGCGCCTGGGATTATCACCATCAAGTCTTCGGACGACGCGGCCCGTGGCGAAACGGAGCGTACGACGAGCGCCACTACGAGACGCTCCCGCGCTGCGGCTTCGTCGCGCCGACGCTGCTCGAAGAGTTAGGCGTAGAGATACTCGCTTCGTTCTACGATTGCGAAGAAGAGCTCGTCCGGTCGTTGATCGGCCAGATTCTCGATGCAGGGCGCGAACGGTCGCATATCGCCGTGCGCGTCGAGGCAGGCTTCGTCGTCTTACGCGAGCGCGAGTGAACCAACGCTCGCTCGCGCGCATCTCCGCGCTCTTCACGGTGCTCTTCCTCGTGCTCGCCGCACGCTTTGCCTGGTTGCAACTCGTCCAGGCGCCGCAGATCTCGGCAAATCGTTCCAACCCGCGGCGTTCGTTTATCGCGCTCGGTCGCGGGCGTATCCTCGCGGCCGACGGAAGTATCTTAGCTGCAACCGAAGGAACGCGGCGCGTTTACCCGATGGGGCGTGCACTCGCACAGGTGGTCGGTTATGCATCGCGACGTTACGGTACGTCCGGACTCGAGCGTGCGTACGACGAGCTTCTCGCACCTCCGGCACTCTCGGCGAATCCGCTTCAACAGGTGCAGAATTTTATCGCTTCGTTCCAACGCTTTGCGCCGCAATCGGGCGATGACTTAATCACGACGATCGAGCCGAAGATCGAGCGGCGGCTCGCGGAGTTGCTCGCGCAACACGCTCGCGCTGCCGGCATCGTCCTCGACCCGCGCAGCGGCGCCGTTCTCGCTATCGCCAGCACCCCCAGTTTCGATCCGAACACGATGGGATCGACCTTCGCCGGTGCGCTTCACGCGAAGGATAGTCCGCTGCTCGACCGCGCTTTGGAAGGGCTCTATCCGCCGGGATCGACATTTAAAATGCTCACCGCTTCGGCGGCGATCGATAGCGGCCGCGTCGGCATGCACGATGTTTTTCAAGATCCCGGATATTTGATGATCGGCAAGGCGCGTTTGCATGACAACGATTACGAGGCAACGGGAGCGGGTACGATCGTCAAAGCATTCGCGCTCTCGAGCAACGTCGATTTCGCGCAGATCGTCCTGCGAACCGGCGCATCGACGTTTTACCGTTATTTACGGCGCTTCGGCATCGGAGCGTCGCTGGATTTTCAGCTGCCGACCGCGCACGCGTTCGTGCCGCCGGAATCGCATATTTGGGCCGGCGAACTCGCGCAGATGGGCTTCGGACAGGGCGCGCTGTTGGTGACGCCGATGCAAATTGCGATGATCGCGGCGACGATCGCCAACGGCGGTGTCGAGGAGCGGCCGTTCATCGTGCGTGCAATCGCGCGTCGCGGGAAGATCCTCACGCGTACCCCGGTCGGCCCGCTCGGTAGCCCGGTATCTGCGCAGACGGCGGCGAAGGTTACGAAAATGATGGAAGCCGTCGTCGCCTGGGGAACCGGGACGAGCGCACAGATACCGGGAGTGACCGTAGCCGGAAAGACGGGGACGGCTACCAACCCGCATGGCGCCGCGGACTCTTGGTTCGTCTGCTTTGCTCCGGCGGAATCGCCGCGTATCGTGGTCGCAATCGTCGTCGAAAACGCGGGTTACGGCGCTACCGTGGCCGCGCCGATCGCCCGCGAGGTACTCGCGCGCTCGTTGACGGTGATAACGAAATGATCGAACAATCGACGATCGCCGGTCGATACCGGCTCGAGGAGCGGATCGGCGAGGGTGGGATGGCGGTCGTCTATTCGGGCACCGACACGCTCTTACGCCGCCGCGTTGCGATCAAGGTGCTGCGGGAGCAATACGCCGCCGACCAGGAGTTCGTACGCCGCTTCTACCAGGAGGCGGAATCGGTCGGCCGCCTTTCACATCCCAACGTCGTCAACACCTACGATGTCGGGCGCGAAGATGAGATCTATTACATCGTCATGGAGTTCGTCGACGGTTGTTCGCTCGCGGAGATTATCAATAGCGAAGGGCGGCTCCCGGAACCGGTGGCGATCGATTACGCCGCGCAGGTCTCTCAAGGACTCGCGTACGCGCATCGTCAGGGACTTTTGCATCGCGATATCAAACCGGCGAACATTCTCGTCGGGAAGGACGATGTGGTGAAACTCTCCGATTTCGGCATCGCTCGGGCATTCTCGGAGCAAACAATGGCGACGACGCGGCCGGGATTAGTCATGGGGAGCGTCTACTATCTTTCCCCGGAGCAAGCGCAGAGCCGCGAACTGACGCCTGCATCGGATCTCTATAGCGTCGGCATCGTTCTCTATCAGATGTTGCTCGGCGAGCTCCCGTATACCGCCGATTCACCGGTCGCCGTCGCCATCAAGCATATCGGCGATCCCGTTCCCGTCATCCCGCCCGAGAGCGGCGTGAGTCCGGCCCTCGCGGCGATCGTGAATAAATTATTGCAGAAGGAGCCGGGGCATCGTTTCGCCGCAGCGAGCGATCTCGCTCGGGCGCTGCGCGAGGCTCGCGAACGCCCCAATGTCGCGGCCTTTACTACCGCAGACGATGCCCCGGCGACCTTGCGCAGTCCGCTTCCGCCACGTCGCTCGCCGTTGCCGGATCGTAGGAACATCGACGTGCCGCGCAGGACGGTCGCAAACCGTAGCAGCGCAGCAATGATTCCACTCTTTATCGTGCTTGCAATCGTTGCGGCGATTGCCGGCTATGCGATCTTCGGGGAGTTCGGTGGCAGCGCCGGCGGCCGCGTGGCACTCGCGGATTTCCGAAATATGAGCGTCGCGCAGGCGCAAGCGGCGATCGTCGCCGATGGGCTGCAGGTGCGTTTTCTCCAAAGCCCGAGCAACCGTGTACCTGCCGATCGCGTGATTCGCCAGAACCCGCCCCCGGGTTCGTTGGTGCAGAAGAACTCGTTGGTCGAACTCATCGTCAGCAACGGCTTACCGCTCGTCGGCCTTCCCGACGTGCGCGGATTTCTCGCCGGCGATGCGGAGCGTAGCCTGACGGAGCAGGGCTTCCACGTGCGCATCGACCGGCGATACGATGCTGCGGCGAAGGAGAGCGTTATCGCGCAGCAACCCGCTCCCGGCGCCAAAGCGCGCGCGCATTCGTTAGTTGTGCTCGTTGTTTCGAATGGACCGAAACCGATCGACGTCCCCAATCTCGTCGGGCTCGATCTTTCGGCCGCG
>JAKBCP010000138.1 GCA_021807645.1 bacterium | reverse complement strand
GCGCTCGAGGCGGTTTACGGCGCGTTGCGTTACGGCGAACCGTTCACGTCGCATGAAGATGCCGAGAAACTGATTCGCACCTTGCTGTTCGACGAGAACAAGTGCGAACTCGGGAAAGTCGGGCGTTTCAAGGTTACCTCGAAACTGCATTATCGCATTCTCAACCCGGAGAAAGACTCGCGCATCCGTGCCAAGAGCGAGAAGAAGGGGCTGAACCTCTCGCTGCTCACCGTCGAAGGTGACCGCAGCGAATTCGAAGTCGATGAATTCGAACCGTTCAGCTATCGACCCGAAGGCGCTCCGGGGCTAACGCGTGCGGATTTCATCGCCATCGTGCGCCGACTCTGCCGCGTTGCGGTTCGCGATATCTCACCCGACGATGTCGATCACTTGGGGAATCGCCGCGTCAATACCGTCGGCGAGCTCCTGCAGAATCAATTCCGCGTCGGCTTACAGCGCCTCGAGCGCGTCGTGCGCGAACGCATGACGACGCAAGAGATCGAATCGGTGACGCCGCAGGCGCTCATCAACATTCGGCCGGTCGTCGCCGCAATCAAAGAGTTCTTCGGATCCAGCCAGCTCTCGCAGTTCATGGATCAGACCAACTCGCTTGCCGAACTCACGCATAAACGCCGCCTCTCCGCGCTCGGGCCCGGCGGTCTCTCGCGCGAACGCGCCGGCTTTGAAGCGCGCGACGTCCACACCTCGCATTACGGCCGCATCTGCCCGATCGAAACGCCGGAAGGCCCGAACATCGGCCTGATCGGTTCGCTCGCTACCTACGGACGCGTCAATAGCCTCGGATTCATCGAAACGCCGTACCGCATCGTCCGCGATGGTCGCGTTACCGATGAGATTCGCTATTTCACCGCCGACGTCGAGGAAGAGTTCATCATCGGCCAGGCCAACACGCCGTTGGCGCCCGATGGAACGATTCTCGCCAAGACGGTCGTGTGCCGCCACCGTGGCGACGATATCGAAGAGCCGGCCGGGCGCGTCGAACTGATGGACATCTCGCCCAAGCAGATCGTCTCGGTCGCGACGGCGCTGATTCCGTTCCTCGAACACGACGATGCAAACCGCGCGTTGATGGGCGCGAACATGCAGCGACAGGCAGTGCCGTTGTTGCGTCCGCAAGCGCCGATCGTCGGCACGGGCATGGAATATCGCGCCGCTAAAGACTCCGGAAGCCTCGTCGTCGCCGAGGAAGCCGGAACCGTCGTTGAAGTCGACGCAACGCGCATCGTACTCGATACCGCCGACGGCGATAAAACCTACGAACTGCTCAAGTTCGTGCGCAGCAACGCCGGAACGTGCATCAACCAGCGTCCGATCGTGACGATGGGAGAGAAGGTCGTTGCCGGGCAAGTGCTCGCCGACGGTCCGACCTCCGACGAAGGCGAGTTGGCGTTGGGGCAAAACGTCCTCGTGGCGTTCATGCCGTGGGAAGGTTACAACTACGAGGATGCGATCTTGATCAGCGAACGCATGGTCAAGGAAGATCGCTTCACGTCGATTCATATCGAAGAGTACGAATGCGAGGCTCGCGATACCAAACTCGGGCCCGAAGAGATCACGCGCGACATTCCCAACGTCGGAGAGGACGCGCTCAAAGATCTCGACGAGCGCGGCATCATTCGTATCGGCGCCGAAGTGCGCCCCGAAGATATTCTCGTTGGTAAGGTGACGCCGAAGGGCGAGACCGAACTCACCGCCGAGGAGCGCCTGCTTCGTGCCATTTTCGGCGAGAAATCGCGCGAAGTGCGCGATACGAGCTTGAAAGTTCCGCACGGTGAAAAAGGCAAGATCATCGACGTCAAAGTGTTCTCGCGTGAGAACGGCGATGAGCTTTCACCCGGCGTCAACCATCTCGTTCGCGTTTACGTCGCGCAGAAGCGCAAAATTCTGCAAGGCGATAAAATGGCGGGGCGTCACGGCAACAAGGGTGTGATCGCCAAGGTACTGCCCGAAGAAGATATGCCGTATCTCGAGGACGGTACTCCGGTCGATATCGTGCTCAACCCGCTGGGCGTGCCTTCGCGCATGAACATCGGACAGATTCTCGAGACGCATCTCGGTTGGGCCGCGCGCATGCTCGGCTTCCAAATCGCGACGCCGGTCTTCGACGGTGCCACCGCCGAAGATATCGAGGATTGGTTACAGGATGCGGGCCTGCCCGCGGATGGTAAGGCGTGGCTGCGCGACGGACGCAGCGGCGATCGTTTCGATCGTCCGATCACCGTCGGCATGATCTACATGCTCAAACTCGCGCATCTTGTCGACGACAAGATCCATGCGCGGTCGACCGGCCCGTACTCGATGATCACGCAACAACCGCTCGGCGGAAAGGCGCAATTCGGCGGACAGCGCTTCGGAGAGATGGAGGTCTGGGCGCTCGAAGCGTACGGCGCCGCCTATACGCTCCAAGAACTGTTGACCGTGAAATCCGACGACGTCGTCGGCCGCGTCAAGACCTACGAGGCGATCGTCAAGGGCGAGAACGTTATGGAGCCCGGCGTTCCGGAATCGTTTAAGGTCCTCATCAAGGAACTGCAGTCGCTCGCGCTCGACGTCAAGGTGTTGACGGAGTCGCGCGAGGAGATCGACACCCGCGAACTCCGTCTTGGAAACGACGATATCGGCCTCAATGAGGAGGTCGCCTACGGCGTCCTCATGGGTGCCGAGGATCCGTTGCTCTCGCAGACGCAGGTCGCTGCCGCGGAGGCCGTTGCAGCTGCAGCAGCCGAAGGAGTGCTTCCGGAGCTCGAAGCCGAGGAAGAGGCCGAAGAGGAAGAAGAGGAACTCGACGATAGCAAACCGTTTGTTGCGGGGCCGATTCCGGCTTCCCCGGCGGCCGCTCGCTCGCCCGAGATCGAAGGCGAGGATATCTTCGCCCCCGATGAAGAGATCGCCGTCGACGACGATCTCGAAGGGCCGCAAGGCTACGAACTCGAGGAAGAGGAGGATGAGATCATCGATGACGATGCTCCCGCCTTCGCCGTCGACGACGATGACGTCGTCTTTCCCGATGCGGGCACCGTCGAGGAAGAGTTCTAAGAACGCTCCCTCGCGGTCCCGGCGCCCTCGGCGCGTATCGCGTTAAAAGACGCGATATGCGCTGAGGCGCCCTCGGTTATCCATCCGCACGACGACGCGTGCGTTCCCCTTGGTAAAGTTCGCTTGAAAGGCGAACTCGTTTTTTGCTGCGTCGTATGCCAAGAGTTTGAGCCCTTGGAAGTGACCGAGCGCGTTGAATTTATCGGAGAGCAATCCCACCTCCGCGCGCGATATCTTTCCGACGCCGGTGAGATCGTGCGCGACCGTTCGCGGATTGTCGTTCACGATCGCGCGGGTCATACTGTCGGCGAGCCGCTGCGCCTGGCCCTGCGGTGCAGCCGCACAGCCCGCGAGGGCGGCGGCTGCAGTGAGAGCGAGGGCGGCTTGGCGGGGGTTCAGAGCGTCCCCCAACCGAGGCCGTCGCTCGCGACGACCTGCTGCTGCCCGTGCGCGCCGCTGGTGGCGACGACATGGGTGAAGTTGCCCCCGACATGAAGCGCGGCGAGTTGGCGCTGCTGTTGCGCGACGACGCTCTTCTCGAAGGCGAGTTCTTTGTGGAGCTCGGCGTTCGCCAGTGCCTCTTGGTGGGCACTTCGTTCGGCGGCACGATAGGCAGCCCAGGCGTCGTTGCGCTGCTGGGCGATCGCCGCTTGCTGTGCAGCCGCTGCCGCTTCACGCTGGTGCACGACGCGGTTGTGCTGGATGATGAGATAGGTGGCGGCCCCAATACCAAGGAGGATGTTCCGCGTACTCGCCGCGCCGTTGGCCAGCGCGGGTCGAGGGAGAAGCCCGGCTCCTAGGCCGAGTACTGCCAGGAGGGCGAGGGCTACGGTGAGGTGTTTTTTCATGCCGGGTTTCTACCCCGGAGGAAGGGATGCGAAACATCGGGCGGGCGTTGCGCCACGGCGCACGGCGGAGTATAATGGCGGTTCGTGCCCCCGAATGAGGTCGCTCCT
>JAKBCP010000137.1 GCA_021807645.1 bacterium | reverse complement strand
TTGAAGAGCGGTGCGCCGATATCGAGATAGCGTTCGGCGGGGTTTTGCGGATAGAGCCCGAGTGCGCTCCACACATACCACGCACTCATCGTGCCGAGATCGTCGTTTCCGGGAAGTCCGTCGGGGCGATCTCCCCATAAACGCAACATCGCCGCGCGAACGACGCGTTCTTCACGCCACGGTGCGCCGGCCGAGAGATAGGCCCACGGACTGCCGATGCTCGGCTCGTTTCCAAGCCATGCATACGGCGCGCTTTGCCCTGCATTCAGATGGGTAAAGAACGCGTCGAGGCGTTTGCGCGCGGCCGCACGGCCGCCCATACCGCGGAAAAGATCGCGGAGATCTTGCGGCACCATCCAGGTGTATTGCGCGGCGTTCCCTTCCTGGAAGCCGCTCTGTCCGTTCTCGCCGATCTTCGTGCGCTCGAATGCGCCGCCGGGCCCGCGCGGCGCGATCTCGCCGAGCGAACGGTCGAAGAGGTGCGACCAGTTCGCACTGCTTTTGAGAAAGGCCGCCGCGACCGATCGCTCGCCGAGCGCGCGCGCGAATGCCGAGATCGAAAAATCATCGAGACTATATTCTAAGCTCTCCGATGCACCGTTGGGCACCGGCGAGACCGAGGTGGTATAGACGTTGGGGATATAGCCGAGACGATTGAAATCGCCGCCCGCCGGGCGCTCCTGGTACCAACCAAATGCCGGCGGGGCGTTCGTATCGTCGGCACCTTTTACCATCGCATCCAACGCGCGATGGAGCGAGAAATCGTGGGCGCCGAACGCATACGCACCGGCGATCACCGGATCGACCGAATCGCCGCCCATGACGCTGGTCGGGGCGTTTGCAAGCGCCCAGCGCGGCAGCCAACCGCTTTGGTGCGCGGCATCGACGAGCGACTGCATCATATCGCTCGTGCGATGCGGAAAGAGCAGCGCCAGCAGCGGAATCTCGGTGCGGTAGATATCCCAGTCGGAGAAGTTCGCGTAGAACGCGTGCCCGGCGGGAACGCGATGGATCTTCCCGTCAAATCCGCGATAGCGGCCGTCGATATCGCTGAAGAGATTGGGGTGCAGCATCGTGTGATAGAGCGCGCTGTAGAACGTTCGGAGGTTCTCGGTGCTGCCGCCGGAGACGCGGACGCGGCCGAGCGCACGATTCCAACGCTCGAGCGCGCGGTCGCGTACCGCCACGATACTCCACGAACGCGCGGATTCGCGGAGGTTCCGCCAGGCGCCGCGTTCGCTGACGAACGAGATCGCGACTTGCATGCGAACGCTCCGTCGTTTCGTCGTGTCGAAGCGCAGCCATGCACCGGCTTTGCGGCCGGTACCGTTTTCGTAGAGTCCCGATGCTGCAAACGGGCGATTGAAACGCGCCGCCATGTAGACGGTGAATCGATCGGGCATGCCGCAGAAATGCCCGCTTCGCGCGCTCGCTTCGAGCGCGTTGTTGCCGATGATACGAATGCTCGCGTTACCGACGCCGGCTTGGTCGGAGGCGGGATTGACGGTGAGCAAGGCATCGGGCGAGCTCGGGAACGTAAAGCGGCCGAGACCGCTGCGCGAGCGAACGGTGAGTTCGCTGCGGATCCCCGGTTTTCCGAGCGTTACCGCATAATAGCCCGGCGCCGCGATCTCGCCGACGTGCGAGAACGGCTGCGAAATGCCCTGCAACGCTTTCGGCGGCATACCGAGCAGCGGCAGCACGGCAAAATCGCCGAAGACGTTACAGCCGGGGCCGCTGAGATGCGTCAGGCTGAATCCGGTCGTCGATGAATCGTTGAATTCGTAGCCGCCGCCGGCATTCTGCGACGGCGTATCGGGGCTCCACTGCAGCATGCCGAACGGCACGTCGGCGCCGGGAAAATCGTCGATGGGACCACCGAGCGGCGTCCCCGATGTTCCGACGAATGGGTCGACATAGGAGACCGGCGTCATAGTCGCACGCGTCCCTGCTGCAACCGAGGTGCCGAGAAGCGCAAGCGCCACGCACGCTCGCAGAACGTTACGCAGCGCTCGCATCGCCTACAGAGCCTTTACTGCCGAAGTAAGCGCATCGACGCTCGCCTTGGCGTCACCGAAAAGCATCGAGGTGTTCGGCATCTCGTAGAGCGGGTTATCGATGCCGGCAAATCCCGAGCGCATCGAACGTTTGAGTACGATGACGTTCGCCGCTTTGTCGACATCGAGAATCGGCATGCCGTAGATCGGCGAGCTCTTCACGTTGCGCGCTGCGGGGTTGGTCACGTCGTTCGCGCCGATGACCAAGGCGACATCGGTGGTTGGGAACTCCGGGTTCGCATCGTCCATGTCGAGCAATTGCTCGTAGGGCACGTTCGACTCTGCGAGTAAAACGTTCATGTGACCCGGCATACGCCCGGCGACGGGATGGATCGCATAGAGCACTTGAACGCCGCGCTTTTCCAGTTGATCGGCGAGCGCTTTCACCGAGTGCTGTGCCTGTGCGACCGCCATACCGTAACCGGGGACGAAGATGACCTTCGAGGCGTAGGCCAACATGATCGCTACGTCGTCTGCGCTTGCGCTGCGGATCTGCTGCGGGCCGCCGCTTCCGGCCGCCGGCTCGCTGCCGCCGCCGGAGCCGAACGCGCCGAAGAGCACGTTGGTTAGCGGACGATTCATCGCTTTGCCCATCATCACGGTCAGCAGCGTTCCGCTCGCGCCGACGAGAGCGCCGCAGATAATCAGTAAGGGCGAATTGATCTCGAAGCCGGTGACCGCGACGGCAAGGCCGGTAAACGAGTTGAGTAACGAGATGACCACCGGCATATCGGCGCCGCCGATCGGCAGCACGAAGAGGACGCCGAGCAACAGCGAGCAGATCAACAATCCAAGAAACGCGAGCATCGGCATCGTTCCAAGCGTCGCGATAAACCAACCCGCGAGAACGAGAATTGCCACGAGGATGAGGCCGTTGACGACCTGCTGCCCCGGATAGGTGATCGGTCGCCCGGTCATGAGTTCCTGGAGTTTCAAAAACGCGACGATCGACCCGGCGAAACTCAGGCAACCGATAATCGCCGAGAGAACCAGCGAAACCGAGATCACCGCATTCTCGCCGTTCCCGCTTGCGAGGACGAAAAATTCGAGCGTCGAGATCGCAGCCGCGGCGGCGCCGCCGGCACCGTTGTAGAGCGCGACCATCTGCGGCATCGCCGTCATCTTCACGCGCAGTGCGGCGACGATCCCGATCGTCCCGCCGAGAAGAACGCCGATGAGAATCGCCCACCAGCCGACGCCTTGCGTCTGTAGCAGCGAGGAGACCAACGCGATCGCCATGCCGACCATCGCGAGCCGGTTGCCGGCGCGGGCGGTCGGCGGCGAATTGAGTTGATGGAGGCCGTAAATGAAGAGCGCAACCGCGACGAGATTTGCGAGGCTGAGAGCGACGGTCATGAACGCGGCCCCTCTTTCTTCTTGAACATTTGCAGCATGCGTTCGGTGACGGCGAAGCCGCCGAAGACGTTGATTGCGCCGAGCGTCAGCGCGGCGACGCTGATGATCGCGAGCATCGGCGAGGTGGGGCCGGCAAAAAGCGCGCCGACGACGACGATAGCCCCGATAAATACGATCCCGTGAATCGCGTTAGTCGCCGACATTAACGGCGTGTGCAAGGTTGTCGGAACCTTCGAGATCACTTCGAAACCAACGAAGACCGCTAAGAGCAAGATTGTTAACAGTTGGATGAGGTGGGCGATATCGTTCACTGGGCTGCTCCGATCGTAGATTTGCCGTCGTGAACGATACAGGCACCTGCGATGACGTCGTCGTTGTAATCCAGGGCGAGCGTACCGTCTTTTGCAAACGGCGAAAGTAAAGCGAAGAGATTGCGCGAGTAAAGTTGGCTTGCGTTGTACGGCATCGTGGCCGGCAAGTTCGTCGTACCGATGATCTGCACGCCGTTGTCGGTGATAATGCTCTCGTTGGGTTTGGTGAGCGCGCAGTTGCCTCCGGCCTCCGCCGCGAGATCGACGATGACGCTTCCCGGGGCCATTGCTGCG
>JAKBCP010000136.1 GCA_021807645.1 bacterium | reverse complement strand
AGGCGAAACCTAGGCGGGGCGCGCAGGTTGTTCGGCGATGAACGACGCCTCGACCATCGCAACGTACGGGGAGCGCGGACGCCCCCCGATTCTCTTCCTCCACGGGCTGCGTTTGGGGAAGGCGATATGGGCCCGACATGCAGCCGCCCTGGCCGACCGCTATTACGCGGTCGCAATCGATCTGCCCGGGCACGGCGGGCGCGTAAACGAGCCGTTCGATATCGCGCACGTTACCGCAGCGGTCGAGGCCGCACTCGAAGTATGTGCGGCGCCGCCGCTGGTCGTCGGGTATTCGCTCGGCGGTTTCGTCGCCGTGCGCTATTTTTCGCAACATCTCGACGCAAGTTGCGCGTTACTTCTCGCCGGCGCCACCTACGATTTTGACGGATGGAAACGACTTCCGTTTCGCGTGATGGCGCAGGCGATGGGCGCGCTTCCCGATCCGCTCTACCGTTCGATTGCATCGCTTTCACTACGTGCCGTCGTCGGCGATGAATGGGCGCGCGAGATCGAAGGGATTCCGTTCGATCCACGCGTCCTCGATTCGACGAGCGAGATGGCGGTGCACGGCATGCGTCAAAGCGATCTGATCGCGCAGTACGATCGCCCCCTGCTCGTCGTCAACGGCGAATACGATCTCATCTTTCGCTCCGACGAATCGCGATATCTGCGCAACGCGCCGCACGCGCGACGCGAGATCGTCGCCGGGGCCGATCATTCCGCACCGTTACGCGAGAGCGCGCGTTTTACCGCGATCGTGCGAGCCTTCGCAGACGAGGTTTTCCCGAGCGTGCAACCGCGGAGCTCCGCCGGGGGTCCAGCGAAGTGATGAAAGCTACCGTCTATCACGGCACGCGCGACGTGCGCCTGGAGAGCGTTCCCGACCCGTCGCTCCGCGAAGCGACCGATGCTATCGTCCGCGTCACGCGCGCGGCGATCTGCGGCAGCGACTTGTGGTTTTACCGCGGAGTCGTCGAACGCGAGCCCGGCGAGCGTACCGGCCACGAATTTATCGGCATCGTCGAAGAGGTCGGCGCCGCCGTGCGCAACGTGAAGCCGGGCGATGCCGTGATCGCTCCCTTTGCAATCGGCGACGGCACCTGCGCCTATTGCCGACAAGGCTTACAGACCTCGTGCGAACACGGCAGTTTTTGGGGCGAGGATGCGAACGGAGCGCAAGCGGAGTTCGTCCGCGTTCCGTATGCCGACGGTACGCTCGCCGTCATGCATGAAGCGATGCGCGACAACGACGAGATGCTCGCCGATGCGGCAACCTTGTGCGACGTTATGGCGACCGGCCATCACGGCGCCACGACGGCCGGTGCAGGAAACGGCGGAACCGTCATCGTCGTCGGGGACGGCGCAGTCGGTCTCTGCGCGGTGCTCTCCGCCGCGCGCGTCCATCGCGCCGCGCGCGTCATCGCCGTTGGACATAACGCCGAGCGCCTGAAAATCGCCGCCGATTTCGGCGCCGACGATTGCCTCGACTCGCACGATCCGCAGACGCTCGAGCGTCTGCTCGAAATGACCCAAGGCGGCGCCCCCTCGATCGTCGAGGCGGTCGGGAACGAAGAGAGTTTCAACCTCGCGATCGCCGCCGCGCGCCCCGGCGGCACGGTAACGTTCGTCGGCGTTCCGCATAACGTGAAGCTCCCCGATCTCCGCTCCGTTTTCCTCAAGAACCTCAGCCTACGCGGCGGGCTTGCACCGGCGCGCGCCTATATCGAGACGCTGATGGCGGCCTGCGTCGCCGGCCAAATCCACCCGGGGCGCGTCTTCGATCGTCGGATCCCGCTCGATCGCGTCGCCGAAGGCTACGCGGCGATGGACCAGCGTCGCGCCATCAAGGTCTTACTGAACCCGGGGGCGTAGGCTGTACCATCCGCCTATGACCGAGATTTTACTAGCCAATCCGCGTGGCTTCTGCGCCGGCGTCGACCGCGCGATCGATATCGTCGAACAGCTCATCGAAGCACACGGCGCTCCGCTCTACGTTCGCCGTGAGATCGTGCACAACCGCGAGGTCGTCGAGGGTCTACGCGCGCGCGGCGTCGTTTTCGTCGAGGGGCTCGAAGAGATTCCGAACGGTGCGTTGGCGGTCTTCAGCGCGCACGGTGTCTCGCCGGCGGTGCAAAAAGAAGCACGCGAACGTCGGCTACGCATCGTCGATGCGACCTGCCCGCTGGTTTCGAAGGTGCATCTCGAAGCGTTACGCTTCGCGAAAGACGGCTACTTCGTTTTACTCGTCGGCCATCGGAACCACGACGAAGTTGAGGGCACGCTTGGGCACGTTCCCGGCGGCATTGCGTTGGTTGAGGATGTCGAGCAGGCGCTCGCGGTCTCGGTTCCCGATCCCCAACGCGTTGCCGTCGTCACCCAAACGACGCTCTCCCTCGACGACACGGTGGCGATCCTCGCCGCATTACGCGAGCGTTTTCCGGCGCTACGCGAGCCCGCACGCAGCGATATTTGCTACGCGACGCAGAATCGCCAGGTCGCGGTAAAGGCGCTCGCCGCCGCGGTAAGCGTGGTCGTCGTCGTCGGTTCGGAGAACAGTTCGAATTCGCAACGCCTCCGCGAATGCGCCGAACAGATCGGCGCGGCGGCCTATCTCGTCGATTGCACCGAACAACTTCGCGCGGAGTGGTTTCTCGGGCACGCGCGAATCGGCGTCACTGCCGGAGCGTCATCGCCCGAGACGCTCGTCGCGCGCATCGTCGATCGAATCCGCGAACTCGTCGGCGAAGCCGTCGTCGTCGATTTCGGCGAACGCGAACCGGCGATTACCTTCGCTCCTCCGAAAGAACTCGCGCTGCTGCAAACTTCCGCCGGCGCGTGAAGCTACGCCGTCGTCTCGGGACGCTCGACGTAGCGCTCGTTACCATCGGCGGCGTCATCGGTTCGGGAATATTTCGCACGCCGTCGGTCGTCGCGCGCGACCTCGGAACCCCGGCTGCATTGCTCGGGGCGTGGGTGCTCGGCGGTATTATATCGCTGTTGGGCGCCCTCGTTCTCGGCGAACTAGCCGCCCGGCGCCCGCTCGACGGCGGTCTCTACGCGTACCTGCGCGATGCGTTTCATCCGGCGCTGGCATTTGTTTTCGGCTGGATGCTGCTCTTCATCGCGATGAGCGGCGGGGCCGCTTCGGCGGCGATCGCCTTTGCGGGTTACGCCGCACCCGTGCTGGGAATCGCGTCGACGCCGGCGACGCTCGCCGCGCTCGCGATCGCCGCGGTGCTACTTTTCACTGCGATCAATGCGTTCGGCGTGCGCTCGGGTGCCAACACCCAGAACGGCTTTCTGCTCGCGAAGATTCTCGCCTTCGCATGCTTTATCGTTATCGCGCTCGTGGCGCCGCATGCGCCCGCCGCCGCAGTAGCCGCGGCGCCGCAACCCTCGCTCGGTTTGCTCGGCGCCGCGATGCTTCCGGTGCTCTTTTCCTATCTCGGGTGGGGACCGGGCACCTACGTCTCGGCGGAGATTCGCGATCCGGTTCGTTCGCTACCGCGGGGCCTCGCACTCGGCGTGCTCGGCGTCACCGCGATCTACGTCGCGATTAATGCCGTGCTCGTGCACGCACTGGGAATTGCCGGCCTCGCGGCGACGACGACGCCGATCGCCGATGTCGCGCGCGTGGCGTTCGGACCGGTTGCCGAGCGAATCGTCGGAGCCGCCGTGGCGCTCTCGTTACTCGGATTCGTCAGCAACCAACTTCTCACTGCACCGCGCGTCTATTATCAAATGGGGGTCGACGGGCTTTTCTTCCGCGCTTTCGCAAAACTCGATCCGCGCACCGGCGCGCCGATCGTCGCGATCCTCATTCAGGCAGTTATCGTCGTGGCCTTAACGCTCTCGCGCAGCTACGATCAATTGCTCAATTATATTACCAGCGCCGATTTTCTGTTTCTCATGCTCGCCGGAATCGCGCTCTTTATTATTCGCGCGCGCGACGCACGCAGCGGAGCACCGCAACCCTATATGCAGGTTCCCTTGCATCCGTATTCGACCGCGCTCTTTAC
>JAKBCP010000135.1 GCA_021807645.1 bacterium | reverse complement strand
GATATTCTGTTCGCTCGAACTTCCCGCCGATACGGCGTTGAAGAAACAATGCGGGAACTGCACGCGCTGCGTCGATATCTGCCCGACCGGTGCGTTGCGCGGCGATTACACGATCGACGCGACCCGTTGTATCGCCGATCTCACACAACGCGTCGATGCGATACCGCGCGCGCTACGCCCGTTGCTCGGCGATTGGGTCTGGGGCTGCGACCTCTGCCAGGATATCTGCCCGCCGACCGCGCGCGTCGGCGCCTGCGGCGATGCGGCATTCGATCCGTTCGACGACGCACTCGCACGACCGGATTTGCAGCGTCTGCTCGCGCTGCGGAGCGGCGAATACAAGCGCCGCTATCGCCCGACGGCGATGGGTTGGCGCGGTGCGGCGGTGCTCCGTCGGAACGCCGCCGTCGGGCTTGGAAACGCCCTCGACCGGGCGGCGATTCCGGCGCTCGCCCGCGCGCTGGACGAGGATCCGCATCCGCTGGTTCGCGGGGCGGCCGCGTGGGCACTCGGCCGCATCGGGGGGCCCGCGGCGCAGCGGGCTCTCGCCCGCGCGCGCGAGCTGGAAAGAGATGCGGCGGTCGCCGAGGAGATCGAGGCTGCATCCAAGAGTGCGGGCTTGCGCGTTGAAGGGTCGGACTAGTGGAAACGATCGATCTTCGCGCACTTCCCCTCACCGATGCCTTCGCGCGCCGGATCGATTATCTGCGTATTTCGGTGACCGATAAGTGTAATTTGCGGTGCATCTATTGCATGCCGGCGGAGGGGCTCCCATGGATCGAACGCGAGCAGCTGCTCCGCTTTGAAGAGATCGAACGACTCGTCCGTGTCTTCGCCGGCCTCGGGGTGACGAAAATTCGACTCTCCGGGGGCGAGCCGCTGGTCCGTCGCGATCTCCATCGACTGGTGGCGATGATTCGTGCGATCGACGGCATCGAGGATATCGCACTCTCGACCAACGGGATATTACTCGAAGAACAGTTACCGGCGCTCATGTCGGCGGGGCTTACGCGTGTGAACGTCTCGCTCGATACCTTACGCGAGGATCGCTTCGAAGCGTTGGCGCGCCGGCCGGGGCTCGACCGCGTGCTCTCCGGTATCGACGCGGCGGTGCGCGCCGGCGCACTCCCCGTGAAGATCAATTGCGTCGCGATGCGCGGTCGCAACGACGACGAGATCGAGGCCTTTGCCCGCTACGCGCGAGAACGCGACGTCGCGGTGCGATTCATCGAATTGATGCCGGTTCGAGAGAATCTTGCCCTCTCGGCTGACGCCTATATCGGAGCCGCGGAGATCCTCGAGCGGATATCGGCGATCGAATCGCTGCAACCGATTGCCGGGCCGCCGGGCAACGGGCCGGCGCGATACTTTGGGTTCGCGAGCGGTCGCGGGAGCATCGGCGTCATCAGCCCGCTCTCTCACGATTACTGCGAGCGTTGCAACCGCGTTCGTCTGACCGCCGACGGGCGACTGCGACTCTGTCTCTTCGGCGAGAATCACCTCGATTTAAGGAATGCGTTGCGCGCCGGGGAGAGCGACGAGCGGCTGGGCGAACGGCTTGCCGCAGCGATGCTGGTAAAGCCCGAGCGCCATCATCTCCGCGTCGGCGAGGCCGCCTCGCAGATGCGTGCCTTTAGCGAGATCGGCGGCTAGCGGTTCGCCGCGCGATCATCTGTTGCGTGGCCGAGAAGATTTGCAGTGCGGCGGCGCGCCGCTCCGGCGTTGCGGCCTTCTCGTCGGGAAGAAAGACGGTCATCGCTGCATTTGCTTCGAAGACGACGAGTCTCCCATCGCGCGACACGGCGAAATCGACGCCGAGGTAGTCGAGTTCGGTCGAACGCCCCACGGCAACGAGCGCGTCGGCGATGCGTTCCCCGAGATGCGAGCGAAGATCGCTGAGGTAGTCGATCTCCTCGGCACGCTCGGCGGGGCCCATTTCGGCGCTGAAGTAGTGGATATTCCAATGGCGCGCGATCGCTAAATGCGCCGGGTACGGCTCGCCGTCGACGATCATCGCGCGATATTTTCGAATGCGTCCGTCGTCGGCGGCGGTATCGACGTACTCGATCTGTAGCAATTCGTATCCGGGAAGCGCTGGGAGAGCAGCCTCGAGGTCGGCTTCGGAGGTGATCCGTTCGAAATATGCGCCGTTATGGTAACCGGGCGAGCGGAGAAGAAACGGCACGTGTGTGGCATCGATCTCGGTTCGGGGGAGCAGCTGCACGTTCGGAGCGATGATGTCGGGTATCGTCTGCAGGCGCTGGGGGTGCGCGACGCGCGAGGTCAACGGTATAAGTCGCGGTGCATTTAATACCGGTGCCGGGTCGCTTTCGAGGAGTTCGGTCGCCATCGCGAGAGCGGGGGCGTCGATATCGGGGTCGGCGATGAGATTGAATGCGATGTCGTGCGGAGGAAGAGCGAGTTCGGGATCCCAGTATTGTACGAGGATCGTCGTCGTCTCGAAGAGTTGCGGGTCGAGGATTTGGTCGGTGCCGGTCTGCCCTTGAACCGAAGACGATCCGAGTTGCAAGACCCGAATGGGATCTCCGCTTCCGCGAAACGGTGCTACTTGCCCCGAGATCGGCCGAAAGCCGGCACGCATCTCGGCAAGTGCGGCATCGGCTTTCCCGAGTTGCATCAGCAGTTCGGCGTAGCGCATATGCGCGGTTGCGAAATCGGGAACCAGCCCGATACAACGGCGATATTCGGCGGCGGCACCTTCGAAATCGCGTGCGCGATAGAGCGCCTGCGCCTTACGGAAGAGCGCGATCGGTTTCTCGATCTCGTTCATAGCGCCGTTTCGTCGACGTCTTAGACGGTTTTTCGGAAAAAAGCAAGCATTTTCGATGGTTCGGCCATGATGCGAAACTCTTGGAAACCCCAATCTTTTACTTGCCGAATCGCGCGCGGCTGATTCATCGGAATGCAGAAGGTCAGCGTCGTCACGTTGCGCTTGGCGGCGATGCGCTGGATCTCTTCGACCATCTCGTTCCCGACCTCGGGGGGAACGCCGGCGCGCATATGCAGCCCTTCGATCATGGCGATGTCGAAACCGTTGGCGGCCTCGGGATCCTTAAATCCGACCGGAAGTTCGAAAACGAGGTGAAGAATGCCGAGCAGTCCGGTGGAATCCTCGGCGACGAGCACGGCGCGTCGACCCGCGCGCTGCTCCGAGAGCCAGCGCACGATGCGTTGGTTCCACGTCTCTTTCGCCGGTGGAGGAGCCGTGATGACGCCTTCGCGCGTCAGCCGTTCCACGTCGCTCGCCTGGGCGAAGCGGAGGAAAATCTTGCGTCCTGCCACGGCGGCTCTCTTCCCAACGGTGGGGAGAAGCGCCTGCATGGGGCGAACGCGTCGCGCGTGAAGAACCGAGCCGGTATCGCGAGCCTCGCCCTCCTCCTATCGGCTTGCGCCGGGCACGCTCGCGGCGATCGAGTCGCCGTGCTGCACGGCGATAGCTCGCGCGGACGCGACGTCTATCTCCAGCGTTGCGCGGCCTGCCACGGCGCCGACGCGCGCGGAACGCGGCTCGGCCCCGATCTCTACGCGCTTGCGAAATCGTGGAGCAAGAAGCGTATTTACGTGGCGATCGAAGAGCCCGAAGCGCCGATGCCGAAGCTCTACCCCTCGCAACTCACGCGCCGCGAGCTCGCCGATGTCGCCGCCTATGTCGACGACATAGCCGCCGAGAAATGAGCGCGACGCTTCTTTGCTTCGACCGCGACCTGCGATTGAGCGACCGGGCGGTCTTTGCCGCGTCGGAGCAGGGGAGCGCGCTCGTTCCGCTCTTGATTCTCGACCGTCGTCGCAGCGATCGGCTCGCGCGCAATCCGCGTCGAGCGGCGTATTTTTGCGCGGCCGTCGCGGCGCTCGATGCAGAACTCCGTCTGCGCGGGTCGCAATTATTGGTGCGTCGCGGAGCGCTTGATGTTACCATCCGCTCGGTTGCACGTGCGACCGGCGCGCGTGGCGTTACATGGAGTAAACGTTACGACCCCGCGGGAGTGCGCGAAGATCTGCGTTTGCAAGCGATCGTCGAGGAG
>JAKBCP010000134.1 GCA_021807645.1 bacterium | reverse complement strand
GCAGCGCGATGCGTTAACGGCGCTCTCCCATGCCGTTATGGCGGTGCTCGACGCGCGACGTGAGTTTTACAACCTTTTCGAATCGGCGCAACTCGATATGCTCACCTTCGACGCGACGACGCTTCGGGTGAATTTCGCGTCGGCCGGCGCGGCGAAGCACCTTCGCTACGATCATCGCGAGCTCATCGGGAAAAATATCGCCGAGCTCTACGACAGCCTCTCGCCGTCGCGCATGGCGGCGGCGATCGAAACGATGCGCGGCGGCAACGCATGGGTCGCCGAGACGCAGGCACGCCGCAGCGATGGTTCTTCGTATCCGGTAGAGCTTCGCGCCGATATCAGCGGCCTCGACGGCGAACAGAAAGTGCTCGCAATCGCTGCCGATATCAGCGAGCAGGTCGGCTATCGTCGCCGCCTCGATCTGCTCTCGCGAGCGATGAACGAGACCGCCGAAATGTTGCGGATCTTCGAGGTTGACGGAGAGGGTGGACGCCTTCGATTGATCTATATGAACGACGCTTTCGAGCGTGCAACCGGCTGGCGATCCGCCGATGCGATCGGGCGCGACATCGACGATTTTCGCTTTGCCATGCCCGACGATGACGGTATGCGAAGGCTTCGCGAGGCAATCGCCGCCGGATTATCGGCACGCGAGCAAGTGGTCGCGTATCGTCGCGACGGTAGTGGTTTTTGGTCGCTCCGTTCTTGCACCCCGATCCGGGATATCCGTGGAGGCATCACGCATTGGGTTTTCGTCGAACGCGATATCAGTGAAGAAGTCGAAGAGACGGCCCGGCTCGAAGAACAAAACGACCGTTTAGCGGCCCTCGCTCGCGCGTCGCGCGAGATCGTCGCCGCGCTCGACGGCCGACGACTCGTCGAATTCGTCGCATCCGGAGCCCAAGCGGTGCTCGGAGCGACGGGACGGATTCTTGCCAAGCGAAGCGACGGCAACGTCGTCGAGGTGCGCGATAGCAGCAGGCCGCTCGAAACCGAATCGGAGCCCTTTCTCTGCGAGTTAGCACGTCGGTTGCACGAAGAGCACGGGCTTATTATCTCCGACGACCGGATGGACGTCGCCGTCGGAATCGGGCGTAGCGAGCGCTCCGATCTCGTTTTGCGCCTCCACCGCGACCTGCGGCCGTTCGAACGGCGCGACCTTTTCTTGGTCGATCTCTTCGCACAATTCGTATCGGTGGCGGTGCGAAACACCGCACTCTATAGCGAAGTGGAGCGCCGACGTAATGCGATCTACGAGCTGAGTCGCACGAAGAGCGACCTCATCGCTATGCTCGCTCACGACTTTCGCAGTCCGCTGACGACGATCGTCGGTTTTGCCGATCTGCTCGGCGAGGTCGGAGAACTTACCGACGAACAGCGCACTTTCACGCAGGCAATGAAGCAAGCGGCGCTCGATCTTGCGAATCTCGCCAACGACACGCTCGCGCTCTCGCGCTTAGAGCGAAACGAACTGGTTCTTTCGCTCGCCGACGTCGATATCGCATCGTTGTTGCGCGATCTTGCCGTGCGCTATGTCGATCGCCGAGAGATCGAAATTACTACCGATGGCGATGCGAAGATTCTCGGCGACGGGGACCGACTCGTTCAGATATTTTCCAACCTCATCGACAATGCGATAAAATACTCACCCGGCGGGCAACCGGTCCGAATCCACGTCAGCCGCGAGGCGGACGGCGTCGTTGTAACGGTTCACGACGGTGGAATCGGCGTTCCAAAATCCGAGATACCGTCGCTCTTCGAACGCTTCACGCGCGCTTCGAATGCACGAAAATTGAAGATACCCGGAACCGGCTTCGGGCTCTTTCTCACGCAGCAACTCGTCCGGCTTCATAGCGGAACGATCGCATTGAGCAGCGAGGAGGGGCATGGAACGACGGTCACCGTCCGCTTACCGCTCGCCCCTACGCAGAGCCTGCGCCCGCATGCCGTCGCGCTCGTCGGAACGGGAGAGCGAAATGTGGTGCTGGCGGACGAACTGCGTGAGGCCGGGTATCGCGTCCGTATGTCAGGGCAGATCGAAGAGATCGAAGCGCTTTTGGAGCGCGAACCGATCGGTGCGGTCGTGCTTGCGACCCAACTCGGCGGAGATAACGATGCGGCCGTGCTTTTACAGACGATGCTGCGCGAGCGCGGCATTCCGCTCATCGCCATCGGTGACGGGAACGCCGACTCGTTGCAACCGCAGGCGCGCGTCGCCGGTCCGCCGACTGCCGACGAATTGGTACGCGTTCTCGACGCTCTGCTCGGGGAGAGTGCTCCCGGAGCGAACTAAAAAGGACCGGCGAAGCGGAACGTATTTTTCCCGGAGGATTTTGCTTCGTAGAGCGCCTTATCGGCAGCCTCAAGAAGCGACGAATCCTCGATGCCGTGCCAAGGATAGACGGCGATCCCGATACTGAGACCGACCTTCAGCGCCGCCCCGCCGATGAGAAACGGCTCGTGAAGGGCCTCGATGAGTTTCTGTGCAAGCGCTGCGGCATCTTCGGGAATGCGCGTGAGCTGTTGCAGCACGGCAAATTCGTCGCCGCCGAGACGTGCGAAGGTATCGCTTTCACGCAAGATGACGCCGAGACGTTCGCCGAAACCGCGAAGCAGCGCGTCGCCTGCGGCATGTCCGTGTATGTCGTTTATGCTTTTAAATCCATCCAAATCGAGAAAGAAGAGCGCGAAGGGTCGATTGTAGCGCTTCGCTCCGGCAATCGTCTGCGTCAGTCGATCTTCGAAGAGCGCTCGGTTCGGCAAACGCGTGAGCGGATCGTAAAACGCGAGGTTGTGAAGGTGTTGGTGCGCGATGCGTTCGGCAGCGATGTTCTTCACGATCGCCGAGACGCCGATAATCTCATCGTCGCTGCGCAGCGGCGTGAAGCGAAGACGAACCGGCATCGACGGCATCTCGTCCGCAGCTCGGAGCACGCTGTCGAACTCTTGCGCTTCACCGATGAGCGTCTGGCTAAAAGCTTCTCGAGCCTCGAACTCGGCGCTCGGTTCCAGGTAATCGAAGAACGATCTCGATGCCGCTTCGCCGGATGCGAGTTCGAGCATCTCTTCGAACATCAAATTCGTCTGCAAAACCCCACCGTCAAGGCTGAGAAAGACGATCGAATCGACGTTATGTATGAAGAACGAACGAAAGCGTGCCTGCTCGGCGGCGGAGGAAGGTGCCTGGTTGCTCTCCACGCCGAGCCCTTCGGCGAAGGCATCCCGGTCTCATACGTGGGAGGAAGCCCTTTAGATGACGCGCTCCGGTGCCGCGTAGACGTTTGCTCGCCGACCGCGCAGAAAGCCGACCAGCGTAATTCCGAAACGTTCGCCGAGATCGACGGCGAGGCTACTGGGTGCAGATATCGACGCAAGCACCGGAAGCCGGGCGGCGATAGCTTTTTGCACGAGTTCAAAACTCGCGCGTCCGCTCACCAGAGCGATGCGGCCCGCGAGCGGGAGTTTACCGGCCAGGAACGCTTCGCCGACGATCTTATCGAAAGCGTTGTGGCGCCCGATATCCTCGCGAAGAAGCAAAAGCTCCCCTTCGGCCGTGAAGAGCGCCGTTGCGTGTAATCCGCCGGTGCGCTCGAATATCGGCTGCGCGGCGCGCATGCGTTCGGGTAGGCTGTAGAGCGTCTCCGAAGCGATCGTCGTCGGATCGTCGATAACATCGAGTCCACGGGCTTCGAGCGCATCGATGCTCTCGCGTCCGCAAAGACCGCACGCTCCGTATCCGGTAAATAGCCGCGTATACGCACGCAAATCCGGTAACGAGCGAGCGCGGAGTTCGACGTTGACGATATTATACTGTTGCGCCTGCTCGATATCGCCGTCGAGACAATACGAAATGCCGGCGATCTCGTCGCGCGATCGTACGATACCTTCGTTGAACAGAAAGCCGGCGGCAAGTTCGAAATCGTGCCCCGGCGTACGCATCGTCAGGACGAGCGAACGCCGTTCCTTTCCGGCGACCAGTCGTATCTCCAACGGCTCCTCGACGGCAACGCGATCGTCGTGCTGTTTGCGAACACCGTCCGTGCTGATGAC
>JAKBCP010000133.1 GCA_021807645.1 bacterium | reverse complement strand
CCGGCCGCTTGCGGATCGCCTCAACGCCCAGAGCGCGCTGCATGTCGTCGAAGCCGCCGAAGGGATGATCGTTGCTCGGGGAAGCGTGTTGGTCGTGCCCTCCGGCAAGCAACTCGAATTGCGTCGCTCGTTCGGCGAGATCGTCGTCGCCCTTCGCGACGACGATGGAACGTCGCTCCACGTGCCCTCGGTCGACGTGCTCGCCGCGCAGACCGCGGCTGCGTTCGGGCCCGGTGCGCTCGGCGTTATCCTCACCGGCATGGGGCAGGACGGCGTCAAGGGATTGCGCGTTCTCAAGGAACGCGGCGGCTATGTCGTAGGTCAGAACGAAGCGACCTGCGTGGTATACGGTATGCCGCGTGCGGCGGCGGTGGCGGGGCTCGTCGATCGCGTCGAACCGCTCGAACGCATCGCCCCGACGCTTATCGAACTCACCCATCGAGCGTTTGGGGAGCACCCGCGATGAACGAGCGTTCTGCCGGACGTTACTGCATCGCCGGCGAGACCTACACGCGCGAAGAGTTGATCCACAAATATCTTCACCTGGTGAAGTACGTAGCGGGGCGCGTCTCCTCGAATTTGCCTCCCAACGTGGAGATTAACGATCTCATCAACGATGGTATCGTCGGGCTCATCGATGCGATTGAAAAATACGACGACGCGCGTGGTGTAAAGTTCGAGACCTATGCGATCACGCGGATCAACGGGGCGATTCTCGACGCGCTGCGATCGCTGGATTGGGTGCCTCGCGCCGTTCGGCAGCGCGCGCGTGAAGTCGAACGCGCGATCGGCGAACTCGAGGCGAGGCTCGGCCGGGTGCCGAGCGACGACGAACTCGCCGCTCACCTCGGCGTTTCGCGTCGCGACCTCGACGGCATTCTCCAGCGCGTGCGTGGGACGGCGTTGCTTTCGCTCGAAGAGTATCTCCCGAACGAGCGGGGCTACGATATACCGCTTGTCGATACGCTTCGCGACGATCTCGCCGACGTCGGCGAGGGCGTCGAACGCAAGGAGATCGTGCAAGAGCTCGTGCGTGCGGTCGAGGGGCTGCCTCCGCAAGAGCGCACGGTGATCACGCTCTACTATTTCGAGGGGCAGACGCTCAAGGATATCAAAGGCGCGCTCGGGGTCTCGGAATCGCGGGTCTCGCAGATTCATGCGGCGGCGGTGATTCACTTACGCGCGGCGCTGCGCCGCCTTCGGGCCGACCTGGGTTTCCGCGAAGACGATCCGACGATCAAGCAAAAATACCTCAGAAAGCCGGGTGCGGAGGCCGAAACCTAGAGTAGTTGGAGAGGAGGAAGAGGAAGAAGGGATTATGGCTATTCGGCCGGTCGATCTCCAGCTCGCCTATCTCGCCGCCCCGCAGAGCGCGGCGCTCGCGGCCAACGTCGCGGCCGCTCCGCAGGCATCGCAGCAAGCGGCGGCGATGGCGTTCGCCCAACAAGTCACCGAGCGCGAAGAGTCGGTCGCCGAGGCCGCTGGCTCCGAACACGATAGCGCGGTCCGCGAGCGAACCCAGGGCGAGAGCCAGGGGTTTTACCAAGCTCCGGAACGGCGTCAGGGCGGGGAAGCTGGCGAGAACCCCTCGGACGGCGGAGAGCAGCACTTCATCGATACGACGGCATAAGGAATCGTGGCGGGCATCGACCCGAGTGCGCTTGCGATGCAAGCGGTTCTCGCAGCCCAAACGGCGATCTCCGAAGCGACGCTCGATCTCGGCGCGATCGCGCAGAGCGTTATCGCACAACTCAAGACCGGCGATCTCCTCTCGGCTCTTGTCCTGCCCCCCTCTGAGGGTGTCGACCATATATCGCTTTTCGGGCAGTCGCTTCCGGCGCAGTTGCCGCCGGGCATCGCGCCCGGCGATACCCTCGCATTACAAGTAACCGGTTTCTCGCCGACGCAGATTTTCGTCCGTAACCTCGGCGCGATCGATCCGCAAAATCCACCCGAGATCGCCAACATCGAGATCCCGGGAAGCGCCCCGGCGCCGGCGCAAGCATCGCTGCTCGCACGCGCGCCCGCCGGGAGTAGCCCCGCACAGACGGCACCGTCAACATCCTCGGCCCAGCCGGAGCCTTCGCTCCCGAACGCCGCTGCGACGAGCCCGCGCTCCTCGATCGCACCGCCGGTCGAGGTTTTTGTTGCGGCCTCGGTACAGCCGTCACGCCGCGACCTGCCCGCAGCCCCGACGCAAGGGGCGGCGCCTCGCGGCGGCGCGCCGGCCTCCGAGAGTTCGGCGACGGAGAGTGCGGCGCAGGCTGCACCGCACGCCGATGCCGCGGCGCAGAATGCGCCGTCGTCGGCGCGAGCCGCAGAGTCGGCGACTCCCCCGCCATCGGGAGCGAACCCGATGCTCGCATCGGAGCTCGAAGCGCGCCTCGCAACCGCGCGCGGTGCACGGATACTGCCCCGAGCACCAGCGGCGCCGCAGGGCGCGGCGGAGAATCCGGTGCGCGGCGGCGCTGCGAGCCTCGCGCGCAGTGTATCGCTCGAGTCTCCACCGCCGTCGATCTCCATGCGCTCTTCGAGCGTACCGATCGAAACGAATCTGACGAATGCGACCGTGCAACCACCGAGCGAGGAAGAGCAATTGCTCGCACGTCTGGATGTGCCGGCGACGCCCGCGACGATCGCCGCGGCACGCCTCTCCGCCAACGCTCCGCAATTGTTGGCGCGAGCATTGACGCGCGCCCAAAGCACGCTGGCGCGATTTCTCCCGCAACCTGCCGTTACCACGGTGCGTAGTGCGATGGCGTTCGTAACCACGCTCGACCCGGCGAATGCGGTTGCCTTACCGCAGCAACTTGCCGCGTACGTTCGCACGATTTTAGGCTCGACCGAGGACGCACTCCTCACGCTTGCCAAAAATCTCGCCGCGCTCGAACCCGCTGCCGCGGCGAATGTCGAGGCGCCGCCCGCGGCGTCCGCTGCAATTGCGTCGCCGCCGCTCCCCGAGAGCGCCGCGCGCGTTCCCGCAGCTCCGCCGCACCCGGCCGTGAATCTCGCCGCCGCGGCGCCGAGCGTCGCCTCACCCGCACGCGAAGCCGCCGTCGTCAGCGCGCAGAGCGCATTAAATCAGGACATAAAAAGCACTCTCATCGCGCTCGCGCAAGATCCGCAGAGCGCCGCGCTGCCGGGTGCGGCGAACGCGATCGGCGATGCGGTTACGGCGATCGCCGCCGCGCAAATTCATTTGTTGGCGGCGAACGCAGCCGCCGATCCGCGAACGTTGGTCGTACCGCTACCGGTGTTCTTTCGCGAAGGCGGCGCGGCGACGCAACTGCGCGTCGGTCGCGATGCTCCCGGGACGAAGAAGGCGATGGATGCCGATAATTTCACGCTCGGGTTTTTACTCGATACGAAAACGTTGGGGACCGTCGCGATCGAAGTCGAGACGAGCGGGCGCGCCGTCAGCGTGAAGGTAAAGACCGAACGCGACGGTGCAGCGAAACGGTTCCGCGAATCCTTCGGGTTGCTGCGCGATCGTTTTGAATCGCTACGCTATCGCGTCGCGGGGATGAATGCCGCCGTTGCGGCCCGCGCTATGCCTGGTAACGCAACGAAAAAAACAGCGGAGGGATCTGCACCCAAAACGCAGCTCGACGCACAGGCGTGAGTCGATTTTTCGATTTCCGCAAGCGTCGTTTTACCCGACCGGCCGCGGCGGCGTTACAGTACGACCCGCTCAAACCCGCTCCACCGGTCGTGCTCGCTTCAGGGAGAGGGCGTGTCGCCGAGGAGATCCTCCGCATCGCTCACGAGCGCGGGATTCCCCTGGTCGAAGACGCCGCGCTCGCCGATGCGCTCTCGCGGTTGGAGCTCAACGAAAGCATCCCCCCGGAGCTCTATGCCGTGGTCGCCGAGGTCTTGGTTTTCGTCTACCGGCTCGACCAGAGGGCGAGCTAAGAATCGAACAGGAGTTCGATGGATCGCCACGAAAGCGAAGCCCATGAGTTGGATTGGTCGCCTCGGCGATCGGCTGAAAAAAGTCGGGCGGAGTTTCTCGGGGGTCCTCGCTCTCGGCGGCTCGGAGCGCCCGCTCGATGCTGCGTTTTGGGATGAGTTCGAGGAAGCGCTGCTCGCCGCCGATCTCGGGGT
>JAKBCP010000132.1 GCA_021807645.1 bacterium | reverse complement strand
TCGCACTATGTGCGGCCTCTTTGGGTAACGCCTCAAATCGACGGGATCGCATTATACGAACGCGTCGGCACGCAGTGGAAGCCGGTTCCTCACGCATTCTCCGCCGGCTACGACCCGCGACAATCGAATATTCCGACTTCGGTACCACCCGCAATCGCATTCCGTCTTGCGACCGATATGCCCCCACTCCACAACGCTACGCCACGTTCGGGCGATGCCTGTCTAAACGCTCCGGAGTGGCTGGGAACCTCGAATATTGGTAGGCCCTATAATACGGCCGCCAGCTCCGTGGTAAATATCGTCGGGTACGTGGCCACTGAGGATAACGGCACCCTTCTTCCCGTCGGGTGGGCATACAAAACGTTCGACGGACGATGGTGGTACGATCGCCCGACCGATATGAATATGAAACGCGCCTCGCTTGCGGGAATCAAGGCGCGTTTCAATCGCCCCGGTATTACCCCTTGGCATTGCTTCAAGCACGAATTGCCGCGATCGTACTTTTATCCGCACGGGCGCGGGGAAAAAAATCGAGCCACCCGGTAGCTGTGGTAAGATGGTGCCACCATGGCTCGCGACAATGAAGCGCCCTCCGAGCTCACCGATCGCGAGGCCGTCGACATGGAAGATCGCCGGGTTCGCCGCGCTTTCATTCGAGCGGAAGGCGAGCGGATCGCCGCTTACGTCGCAAATCACCCCGAGGCCGCTGCGGAGATGGAAAGCTACACTGCTCGTGCTGAAGATTTCGAGGACTTAGAATCCCTGCAATGATCGACGCATGAGGCGCATCGCGACGGGGCCTTTCGGGCGTAACGTCACCAGCGCCACCGTTTCGACATTGCGCTCGTTGCACAACGCAAAACGAAATGCACGCGCGAGCGTTGCCAGCACGAGGACGCCCTCGGTCCATGCAAATTCTTCACCGATGCAGCGGCGGGCCCCGCCGCCGAACGGCACGTACGCGAACTGCGGCGTCTCGCCGCGCAGCCAACGGTCGGGATCGAAGCGCTCGGGATCGGGATAGATATCCGGGCGGCGATGCAACACGAGCGGAGCGATCAGCACCGTCGTCCCCGCCGCGATTTCATATCCACCGACGAGTTCGACTCGCTCGCGCGCCTCACGCCCGAAAATCCACGCCGGCGGAAAGAGACGCATCGATTCGCGAAAGACGCGACGGGCGTAATCCAGGCTCGCCCAAAGCTCCATGGGGTCTTGCGAAAAATCCGCGGCGTCGACCTCTTCGTGCAGTCGGCGCTCCACCTCGGGGTTGCGCGCGAGCAGATACCAGGTCCACAGCAGGGCATTCGCCGTCGTTTCGTGGCCGGCGAGAAAAAGCGTGAGCGCTTCATCGCGAACCTGCCGATCCGAGGGGCGGTAACCGTCCTCAGCATCTTCAGCCGCAATCAGTAGTGATAACGCATCGCCGCCCGAAACCGGTTTCGCGCGTCGTTCGGCGATCAGTCCAAACACGATTTCATCGAGCCGCGCGCGAGCGTCGTTGAAGCGTCTCGTCGTCGGCAAGAACGGCAAGCGCGAGCGCAGCGCACCGAGCGGACCGATCCCCGAGGGATAGCTCTCCATCGTCGCGCGTAGCGCGGCGCGAACAGCATGGGCGCGCTCGCCGGCATCGACACCGAAGAGCGTTTCGCTTGCGATACGCAGCGTCAACTCGCTCATCGAGGGGTGCATCGCGATCATCGTTCCCGCGGCATGCTCCTCGCACCAGCGCCGCGCGTGCGCGAGCATCGAGCGTGCGTATGCAGCGATCCGCTCGCGATGGAACGCCGGCTGCACGATTCGCCGCATCTGTCGGTGTTGCGGTTCCTCGCTTGTCAGCAAGCCGTTCCCCAGCAATCGACGCAATGCGCGGCCGCCCTCCGATTTCACGAACGCGTGCTGCTGCGTTACTAGAACATCTTTGATGAGTTGCGGATCGTTGAGAAAAAGAAAGCGCCGGAGAGGGATTTCGAAGCTCACGACCGGGCCGAATCTCTCGGCGATATCGGCGAGGAAGGTCGGTAAACGCCGGAACGGCTGCATCCCCAAATGCAAGAATGTCTCGCCGCGCCCCGGCCCCGGTATCTTCGCGCTCATCGGCGACAGGTTCGCGCGCTAGGTTCCTTTTTCAGCTCCGGCATAGAAGATCCACTTGAAGAAGACGGCGGGGGTCGTCGTGAGCGCGTTGGGATCGCCGTAAACGAGATAGAACTCATTGTGCCCGTGGAGGTAGTGGAACGCCGCGCTCAAGTTGTCGGCGAAGATCGGCGTAAACGTCGGGGTAAAGTACGAGGTCGGAAGGCTCGTACCGTTGATGCGCCGCGCACCGAGCGAAAACGATGCATCGCGCGAGAACTGCCAATTCAGGCTCGCCGAATTGAGCCATTGTTTGAAGGAAGGCTCCGTCGCGCGATTCGAGGCATAGCTGTTTTCGTTCAGGTTAAGCGAGAAGCTGAGGTTTCGCCGGATCGGCATCGTATCGAAGAATTGGAGGCTAGAAGCTCGGCCGTGATAATACGGGCCCTCTGCATAGACGAGCCCCTTGCCGTAGTTTGAATTCAGATTGTAGCCGACGAACGCTCCGTTGCCGACGCTAAACGGGAGATATTCGCCATCGGAGGCCAGAACGAACGAACTCTGTTGATAGACGTGGACCGTCCAAAGATCTTTGAAATCGATATTGATCTGATCTCCGGCACTGCTCTGCGCCGGCTGCGCTAGGTGATTCCAAAAACGACCGTCGTTGAGCATCACCGAGAGATCGAGCAGCTTCGATGTGGGCGAGAAATGAAAGGTTTGCTGGAAGAATGAGAGGTATCCGCCGATATCGTTCTGCTGCTCGTATCCGTCGACGGGGTTGAACTGCGCTCCGATAAATTGATGCGCTAATACAAACACGGTATTCGCGGTTTTAATACCCGCACCGAGTTCGCCGTAATGGGCTTGGCTTGGATCGGTGACGAGCGTGCCGTCTTCGCGCGCGTAGTTTCCGTAAGCAAACCAGTGACCGTGGCTGCTAAAATAGCCGCCGTTCAGCGAGCTCGTATTATCGATGAGCGCCGGCGTATTCACGGTAACGCGCTGCATATCGATCTGCTCGGTTCCGCTGGTCGTGCTATGTGCGTAATCAACGGCGTCAGCGAGATCGGTTCGCTGCGCTCCGACGGCATCGAAGCCGGCGAACGTCAGCGGCCCCTGCGTGCCTTCCACACCGTATCCTTGGCGAAAGGTTGGAATCGCCGGTGTGTAGAGCGTCTGGGGGCAGTTCTGGCAACCCAGCGTGTAGTTAAACGCGTTGCCGACCTGCGTGAAGAACGGCCGTACCTCTTGGTACTGCCGTGGGAACGCCGTCGGCGAGATCGTCTGCTGGTCGGTCTCGACGTTGGAATAATCGGGATGAAACGAGCCGACGAAGGAAGCGGTCGGCGTGATCGGCACGGCCATGTCGAAACCGATTTGCGAGGTGGAGCCCCCGGCGGCGGCGGAGCGCCCGACCCCGAGCAAATACGGTTGAAAGCGCGGTGCCGGGCGATTCGATCCTTTGCTCTTGCTGCCCGCGGGGTCGACGCCGTCGAGCGTGCCTGCGTAAAGCGTATCGAATGGACTCGTCGCATTGGAGTCGTAACTCCAGAGATCGCTCACGTTACTATGAACCGAGAAGCGTTGGAATTGCGCCTTCCATTGGTGCGAACCGCCGGCACGAAGGACGGCGAACGGCACGTGCATCGTGACGACATAGCCGGTCTTGGTAATGCGCCCCGCTGCCTTCCAATGCGGCGAATAGGCGCTGTTCTCGGAGGAATTTTGAAAGCGCGCCCCACGTGCATTGGAGATAAATTGATACGAGAACCCCTGCAGCCCTTGGGGATTAAGGGAGATCTGCACGTTATCGTCTCCGAAAACGCCCGGCCCGTTGCTGAGGGTCGATGCGACGATCGGCGCGTGCTGAGTGACGACGAACGCAACGTCGAGCCCGCGAGCATCTTGCCCGACGTAAACAACGGTCGGATGAGCGGCTCGTCGGCGATTCGTGAAATCATAGCGAAGCCGAATGCGCGCCGCTCCATGCCAGGATGCATCAACGTGCCCGGCGATCGACGGCTCGTGGGCGAGCACCGGTACGTGA
>JAKBCP010000131.1 GCA_021807645.1 bacterium | reverse complement strand
TGCCCAACTGTAACGGGGTCGCTCCGACGAGCTCGCCTTCCACGCGGCGAATCGTGTCGTGGGGGAGCCGCGAGAAATGCGTGCGGACGTTATATTCCGCCTCGAGACGATATTTCGCGACCTCGAATTGCAGTTCGCCGACCGCCCCTAAAATCGGTTCCGAGCGCATCGATCCGTATGGATAGAAAACCTGAACCGCTCCCTCTTCTCTCAACTGCGCGATCCCCTTCGCAAACGACTTGTACCCCGCGCTATCGATACTCCGAACGCTCGCAAAATGTTCCGGTGCGAAGGCCGGAATCGGCGCGAACGTCAGCTCGCTGCCGACGAAGACGGCGTCGCCGATGGCAAAAACACCGGGATTGGCAAGCCCGACGACATCCCCGGCATAGGCGGTCTCAAGCGATTCGCGCTCGTCGGCGAAGAGTCGCATCGCGCGCGCGAGCCGGACATCTTTCCCGGTTCGTCCGTTGCGCACCACCATATCGCGCGCGAACTCACCGCTGCAAACGCGGAGAAAGGCGACGCGATCGCGATGGCGCGGGTCCATATTGGCTTGAATCTTGAAAACAAACCCTGAAAATTGCGGTGATTCCGGCGGCACCGGAACACCGTCGCGAAAGGCGCGCGGCCCGGGCGGCGGCGCGAGTTCGAGAAAGCGATCGAGAAAGAGCTGCACGCCGAAATTCGTTGCCGCACTTCCGAAAAAGACGGGCGTTGCCGCACCGTTTGCAAAGGCATCGCGGTCGAAACGAGCACCCGCGCCTTCGAGTAACTCGATGCCGTCGATGAATTCGCGATAGCTCTCGTTGTCGACGAGTTCGCGCAAACCCGGATCGTCGAGCCCCGCCAACTGTACGGCAGCGCGCGTGGCGCCATGCGCGGTGCGTTCGAAGACGTGCACTTCATGCTTGATGCGATCGTAGACGCCGCGAAAACGCTCGCCGTTGCCGAGCGGCCAGTTCATGGGGAATGCGGCGATACCGAGCACCGACTCAAGTTCGTCGAGCAGCTCGAGGGGATCGCGGCTCGGGCGATCCATCTTGTTGATGAACGTAAAGAGTGGAATACCGCGCTCGCGGCAGATGGCAAAGAGTTTCTTCGTCTGCGGCTCGACGCCGCGCGCGGCATCGATCAGCATTACCGCGCTATCGGCGGCCATCAGCGTCCGGTAGGTATCTTCGCCGAAATCTTGATGCCCCGGCGTATCGAGCAAGTTGATCGTGTGGCCGCGATACGGAAACTGCAACACGGTCGAGGTGATGGAGATCCCGCGTTCGCGCTCCAACTCCATCCAGTCGCTCGTTGCAGAACGACGCGCGCGACGCGCGGCGACCTGCCCCGCGACATGTATTGCGCCTCCGTACAGCAAAAGCTTTTCAGTCAACGTCGTTTTCCCGGCGTCGGGATGCGAAATAATGGCGAAGGTGCGTCGCTCGCCGACACGGGTTTCGAGTTCGTTCACGATTGAGGTACCACTTTATAGGCGCGCAACTCCGGCCCCCCTGCGGCACCCCTTGCCAACAGATAGAGCCGCGATGCGGTTTGGTAGAGTTCGGCGGGCGGCGGAATGGTGATGCGTTCGTCGCCGCGCATGACGATAATGCTTCCGCCGTCGATGGTGATACGGCAACTGCCGAAGACGAGCGTGCGTCCCGAGGATATTCGGCGCGCTTGCGGCGGCAGATGTGCCTTTACGTACGCTTGCGAACCGGTACTCTTTTCGACCTCCTCGAAGCATCGCGGTTGCGCGGCAAGCGCCCACACTCCACGCGCATCGACTGCCCCATGCGCGGCATGCGAGATACGCCGGTCGCGATAGGGCTTCGGCGGTGCCGGCACCGTGGTCGCGGCTACGTGTATCTGCAGCCGATGCAGTCGCGCGATCGAAGTAACGACGATGAGCGTTCCCATGACGATGACGATCGCTAAGAAGAGCGATATCGTCATGCGCGCAGCGATAGGCAGACGCGCGCGACTGCGATAACGAAATCGGCGGCTCCATAGTAAATATCGAAAACGCGCTCGCCGAGATGCGGTAGCGGCTCGATGCCGGTCGGGAAAACGACGTTATCGACTACGCCGTGACATTCGTATGGTTCGGTCGCCGTGAGAAACGGCACCGGCGAACGGTAAAGCACGCGATCGGGACGTTCGTAATCGTGCACGACGATGCCGGCGTTATAGGAAAAACGCGGATGGATGCCGTCGATGCGGCGCAAATCGACGCCGTGAAAAACCGATAGCCAACCTTCGGGAACGCGAATCGGCGGGGTACCCGCGCCCACCTTCATGCGTCCCCATGCCGCTTCCGGCGAAAGCACGAGCGTCGACTCACGAACCTGTAATAATGCATGTCGGTCGCGCTTCACGTTTTCGAGCGGAATATAGGCGATGCGTATCGACTCGCGTTGATCGTAGGGCATCGCACGAATGACCGGAATTGCAGCAACGCCGTTCACCGCCGAAAGACGGAGCATCGGCCGATGATAGAGCGCAAGCGACAGGTGTCCGTCGGGTGAGAGCACCGGCTCGGGAAAGAACGCGGCATCTTTATCATCGTGATCGGGCAAGCCCGCAGCACTAAAATCGACGAGGCCGAGACGTTCGTATTCGATTCCGCTCTGCGAATAGGCAAGCGCGATGCGCGCCCCGCGCGGCCCGTAGGCAGTGTAGGCCATGATGTAGGCATCGAGTGCGGGAACGAAGGTTATCCGCGGATCTTCGCAGCCCCAGCCGTGCGCTGCCCGTAATTCGTACGGTAACGTCGGTTCCAACGCATAGCCTTCATCGATCGTTGATGCGTCGCCCGCAAGACGGAAGCGACCGATGCGCGAGACGTTCCCGGCGGCGACCATGCGCGGGAAGAGCATGCGCTCGCCGTTTCGCGTCTGAACGAATGCCGGATTCAGCATGCCCTCGGCGGCATCGGCTCGACCGTTTGGCGCAAGCAGGAGCCCGCGGCGCTCGACCCGGACATCGTAGAAGAAATTCGTAACCGCGACCATCAGGGCAGCACCGTCTCGGCGATCTGGCGATCCTCGGGGGTGACGACGACCACCTGGATGCCGCGCCGGTATGCCGTGCCGGGAACGACCCAGAGCGTATAGGTGCGGTACGGGCGGGTCGGCTCGCCGCCGTCGGCCGGCGGCTGCTCGAAGGCGACCACGCGGACGTGCCGCAGCCCGGCATCGATCGATTCGATGATCTGCCGAAAGCCGCTGCGGTCGTGCGGCCCCATCAACAGCACCACACAGAACTCACTGCGGAATCGGACGTCCGGGGCACGGATCCCATAGCGCTGAAGCTGCGCCCGGTTGCGGATAATCGCAATACGGTCGCCGTGTCCGAGGGTATTGGTGAGTCCCTCGCCATAGGTCCGAACGCGTACGTCGCGGCAGCCGACTAGGACGAGCAAGAGTAGCAGGGCTGAGAGACGCTTCACGGGGCCATGAGTTCGGCTGAAACGACTCCGGCCCCCTTGCAGAAAGCGCGTTTGAGGCGCATGCTGTATCTCTGATTCCGTCAAATGTCGCGTTAGGATGGTGTTTCGATGATCGCAAAAGGAATCGTCGCCCTCGCGCTCGCCGCCTCGACCGGGACAGCCTCCCCGGGGCCCTCCCCGGCTCCACACGCAGCGCCGGTGCTTCCGCCGTTGAAAGTCATCGTTCGGGTGAAGGCAACGACGCCGTGTACGCAGATGGCCGTCCATGCAAATGCAGCAATTCTCCTCGCGCTGCGCAATGACGCGACGCTGCAGCAGACGATCGCACGTCTGCGCACCGTACAACTCAGCAATGGGAACATCATCGACCGCCGCAACGGCCTCAACGATCTCTCCGATCTCGCAGGCAGGCTCTTACGCAATGCTCGCGACGCCGATCGCGAAACCGGGAAGATCCTCAATTTCGCCAAAAGCGTGAAAGATCCGAAAGAGAAAGCCGCACTTGTCGCCTTTGTCAACGCGCTCGGCGGCGCCGTTGGGCGCCAACGGAAAACTGCGCGCGATCTCGACGGTTTCGTCGCCACCCTCGAAGCGTACGATATGATGCGTATCAACGACACGCAGGCGAGCATGCAACGCGTCACGACCGGCTACTACACACTTCCGACGCTCCCGGATCCCACGCA
>JAKBCP010000130.1 GCA_021807645.1 bacterium | reverse complement strand
TTCGGCATTCCCGCGGCCGAGTTCGAAACTCGCGCGCAGTCGCTGCTTGCCGATTTCTCGCTCTCGGATTTCGCCGAACGACTCGCCGAAGCGCTCTCCGGCGGGATGAAGCAAAAACTCGCACTCGCCTGTACCCTCATTCATCGCCCGAGCACGATACTGCTCGACGAACCGACCGCCGGCGTCGACCCGGTCTCGCGCCGCGAGTTCTGGCGCCTGCTTTACCGCATCAATCGCTCGGGGACGACGATATTCGTTAGCACGCCCTACATGGACGAAGCGGAGCGCGCGACGCGCGTCGCCTTCATGAACGCCGGAAAAATCGCGAGTATCGGAACGCCCGGGGAGATCAAAGCCGGGCTACACGGTGAGGTCGTCGAGGTTCGTTGCGCGAGATACCGGGATGCCCGGCGCGCACTGCACGGCACTCCGGCGGTACGAAGTGTCGAAATGTTCGGCGATACGCTTCATGCGCTCGTCTCTTCCGCCGCCGACACCATACCCGATTTTCAGCGGCGCCTGAGCGCGATCGGCATCGAGGACGCGGCATTCCGTACCGTTCCGCCGTCGTTGGAAGATGCATTCGTCGCGAGGCTAACGGCGTGAATGCAACGACGAGCGTCCACGTCGAGAAGCTTACCAAACGATTCGGCGCGTTCGTCGCCGTCGACGCGATCTCGTTCGATATCGCCGCCGGTGAAATTTGGGGCTTTCTCGGTCCGAACGGCTCGGGGAAATCGACGACGATTCGCATGCTGTGCGGCGTCTTGGAACCCACGTCGGGTACCGCCGACATCCTCGGTTTCAACGTCGCACGCAATCCCGAAGCGGTGAAGTTGCGAATCGGCTATATGTCGCAAGGTTCGACGTTATGGGCCGACCTCACGGTGCAGGAGCACTTGCGCTTCTATGCCGGGCTCTACGGGATGAGCGGCCGCGAGCGGGAGGAGCGGATATCCTCGTGGGTGCAACGCGTCGGACTCTCCGAGCGTCGCGAGCAACTCGCAGGCACCCTACCCGGCGGCTATCGCAAGCGGCTCGCACTTGCCTGCACGCTGCTGCATGCGCCGCAGATGATTTTTCTCGACGAGCCGACCGCCGGGGTCGACCCGGTCTCACGCCGAGAATTTTGGGATATCATCGTCGGCCTCGCCGATGAGGGCACCACGGTAATGGTCACCACGCACTATCTTGACGAAGCCGAGCACTGCAACCGGCTGGCGATGATCTATAACGGCACCATCGTTGCGAGCGGAACTCCCGAGGAGCTCAAACACCTCCCGCAGATCGGCACGATGGTCGAGGTGCTTTCGAGCGATACGGTCGGCGTGCTCGATGCCGTCGAGCATCTTCCCTTCGTTCGCGGCGCCGGGCTCTACGGTTCGTCGCTGCACGTGGCGCTTGCCGACACCTCCGATATCGAGCGCCTCAACGCAGCGCTAGCAGAGCACGACCTGCCGGCGGAAGCTGCTCGGCCCGTGCTCCCCTCGCTCGAGGACGTTTTCTCGGCGGTGGTACAACCACAATGAATTGGCGGCGCGCGTGGACGATCGCGTTAAAGGAATACACGCAATTTTTTCGCGATCGACGAACCGTCGCGGCGACGATGCTGATGCCGCTCATTCAGGTCGTCCTCTACGGTTATCTCTCCAGCGACGTTCGCTACCAGCCGACGGTCGTCTGGGATCTCTCTCAGAGCGCCGAGAGCCGGCAGTTGCTCGAGGCATTCACGAACTCGCAGTATTTTTCGATGAAATACCGTGCGACGAGTATGGGCGGAGTCGTGCGTAGGATCGCCGATGGGGCAGCGCTCGCCGGAATCGTCATCCCGCCGAATTATGCCACGCTGTTGCATCAGGGAAAGACGCCGCAGGTGATGGTCGCGGTCGATGCATCGGATGCGACGGCCGCGCGTACGAGTCTCTCGGTCGCGCAAGCGATCGGCAGCAGCGTCAGCGCGAACATCGAGCGCAAAGCGATCGCCGCCCGCGGCATTCCGATACCGCATGTCGG
Source organism: bacterium (assembly GCA_021807645.1). Classification (GTDB taxonomy): domain Bacteria; phylum Vulcanimicrobiota; class Vulcanimicrobiia; order Vulcanimicrobiales; family Vulcanimicrobiaceae; genus JABEUX01. Next base: position 2,138 of record JAKBCP010000130.1, on the reverse strand, counting down.
CGTCGATATCCGAGCGCGCGCATGGTATAATACGGCGTTGCGCCAGGAGGTATTCATCGTCCCCGGCGTGCTCGCGCTGGTCATGCAATTTACGATGACGTTCCTGAGCATGAGCACGATCGTGCGCGAGCGCGAATTGGGAACCCTCGAACAACTCGTCGTCAGCCCGATCCGCTCGTCGGAGCTGATGCTCGGGAAAATGTTACCGCTGATGACGATCGGCTATATCAACGTCACCGCGATCCTTTTGATGGCGATTTTCTGGTTCGGCGTTCCGATCGCCGGGAGCGTGATTTTGCTCTATTTTACGGTGTTGGTCTTTTTCTTTACCACGCTGGGAATGGGCATCCTCGTCTCGACGATTGCCAAGACCTACATTCAGGCTACGCAGCTCATCCAGTTCTTCCTCATGCCCAGCATGCTGCTCTCGGGATTCATTTTTCCCGTCGATGCCATGCCGGTCGCTCTGCGCGCGCTCTCGTATCTCGTACCGCTCACCTATTTCTTGACGATCGTACGCGGCATTATTATCAAGGGCATCGGCATCGACTACCTCTGGCCGCAGATCGCCCTGCTTGCAGCACTCGGCCTGGGCGTCTTCGTCTTCGCGGTAACGCGCTTTCAAAAACGCATCGACTAAACGAGTCCTTGCCGACGACGGTACTACTTCATGAGCGCTCGACGAACCGCTCCCCGATCGGCCGACGATTTCAGATCGACCACCACGACGACGCCACCTTTGCGCAAACCGACGCGCCAATCGTCGGCCTCGGCACCGAGTTCGAGCAAGCCGCCGATGATGCCGCCGCCGACGGCGCCGAAACTCGCTCCCGCGAGCGTCGCAACCAGCGGTCCCGCGACGAACGGCGCGGCGATCCCTTCGGTTGCGGCGATCAACGCGGCGGCCGATGCTGCGGCGATAAAGGCGCCGATCGTCGCGCCGGTCGCTGCGCCGAGCATCCCGCCGTTCTCGCCAAAACCTCCGGCGACCGCCATCGGTGAAGTATCGCTCTCGAAGTTCCGATCTACGGGAAGTTCGGATTCGTCGAGAATGAGACTGATGCGATCGTTGCCGTAGCCGATAGCGAAAAGTCTATCGAGCGTCCGTTCGGCGTGCTCCCGATCGGCATAGAGTTTGGATTCGTATTGAAGAGTTTCCGTCATCGTACACCTCGCAAATGCATTGTTACCCTTCGCCGATCTCGACCGCTCATACTTTCGCCGGCGAGCCTTGTCAAACCGAAACTTTGTCGCAAATGGATAGCGATATGCTCAGCCGTGCGTTCTCGGCCGCGATGCACGGCATCGACGGTTATATCGTCGGAATCGAGGCCGACAGCTCCGCGGGAACGCCCGCCTTCGCAATCGTCGGTCTTCCCGACCGTGCGCTCGGCGAAGCACGCGACCGCGTGCGTGCAGCGATCTTTAATTCCGGTTTTGCATTTCCGGCCGGGCGGCTACTCGTGAATCTCTCGCCCGCGGATCTGCGGAAAGAAGGCCCGGGTTTCGACCTCGCGATCGCTCTGGCGTTGCTCGCGATCGACGAACAGCTCCCACCCGCCGAGTTGCGCGGATATATCGTGCTCGGTGAACTCGCGCTCGACGGCTCGCTGCGCCCGGTGAGCGGTATTCTGCCGATGCTGCTCGGCGCGAAAAACGCCGGCTTTACCGCCTTCCTCATTCCGCAGGGAAACCTCGAGGAAGCCTCGCTCGTCGACGGCATCGAACTCTACGCGCTCGATTCGCTCGCAGCGGCAGTGGCAACCGTCGGTGGGAACGGACAGCGCTGGCGCAAACGCACCGCAGCGCCGGCGTTGCAGCAGCACGATAGCGCGGCGCACGGCGACCTCGCCGACGTTCGCGGACAGCTCGCGTCGAAGCGTGCGTTAGAGATCGCTGCAGCGGGTGGCCACAACCTGCTCTTCGTCGGCCCCCCGGGCTGCGGAAAGACGATGCTCGCGCGCCGATTGCCAGGCATCCTTCCGCCGATGACGCTCAGTGAGGCGCTCGACGTCACGAAAATCTACAGCGTCGCCGGGGCACTTGGGAGCGAACGCGGCATCGTACGCGTACGCCCCTTTCGTTTTCCCCACCACACTATCAGCCACGCGGCGCTCGTCGGCGGCGGCAGCAACGCG
>JAKBCP010000129.1 GCA_021807645.1 bacterium | reverse complement strand
GGCCGCGCATATTCGCCCGATCGAGGCGCTCCGCTTCGAGTGAGCGGTAGAAAGCGCATCGCCCAATGCCCGACGAGCGCGCCGATTACACCGAAGAGAAAGCCGAAAAGGACATCTTGCACGTAGTGCAGGTGCGCGAGCACGCGCGCGCCCGCGATTGCAACTGCGACGAGCAGTGCGAGGACGGCGAGCGCTCTCGAGCGCGTCCAAAGATAGCCGACGGCGAGCCCGCACGCGGCGAGATGATCGGACGGAAACGCATTATCGGCCGCATGCGCGACGAGCGGTCTTACGTGCTCGACGATAAATGGGCGCGGCTCGTGAACGAACGCCGCGCTCAGTTTCACGAGCGCAATCGTCGCGATCCCGCCGAGCGTTCCGCATGCGAGATCGATTCGCCACGCGTTCCGCCGAACGATCGCTACAACGACGAGCAAGAGCGGGACGGCGATTCCCCAGGCCGCCACGGCAGCGATCGAAGCGTTCATTTCAATCAGAGCCCTCCATACCGACGGATTCTCGTCTCATCGCTTTGGGAAAGCAAGCACGCGCTTCTTCTTCATACGAAAGGGTGAGCGCGAACGATATTCGAAGCCCGAGTAGTACATCAAACGCCACCAGGCTTAAGGAATCGACGTGAAACGTACTATCTCCTTGTCCTCGATATCGTTGGCTATCGCACTCGCGCTCGGAATACCGTTTACAGCGACTGCGGCGACGCCGCATCTCGCTCACCCGACGACCACGATGCTCTCGAATGCACGATTCTATCCCGATAAGGTGAGCGAGCACAGCATTCTCCTCGGCGGTAAAACGATTCACTATACCGCCCGAGCCGGCACGATCGTCCTTCGCAACGATCTGCATCAACCGACGCTTCGCATGTTTTACGTCGCCTACACCGAGAACCGAGCGAACCCCGACAAGCGCCCGATAACCTTTCTCTATAACGGCGGTCCCGGGAGTTCGTCGATGTGGCTGCATATGGGCTCGTGGGGGCCGGTGCGCGTGGAAGTCGGCGACGGCACGATCCTGGGCGGGCCACCCTACCGCATCGTAAAAAACCAGTATAGCCTGCTCGACACCACCGATCTCGTCTTCATCGATATGCCCGACAGCGGCTTCGGTCGGATCGTCGGTGTCGGAAAGCCGAAGATGTTCTTCGGGGTCGATAAAGATGTCGCTGCGTTCGGTCAGTTTATCGAGCGCTACGCCAGCACGTTCGGGCGCTGGAACTCACCGAAATTTCTTTACGGCGAATCCTACGGCACGACCCGCTCTGCCGCGCTCGTTCACTACCTTCAGCAGAAAGGCGTCGGGATTAACGGCGTCGTTCTCCAGTCGTCGATTCTCAACTTCGGTCTGGACGTCACCGGGGCCACGCCGATCGGCGGAAGCGACTGGGCCTACGCGTTCTATCTTCCGACCGAGGCGGCGACCGCCTGGTATCACCACGCGCTTCCCGACCAGCCGGCACACCTACGCCCGTTGGTATCGAAAGTGAGCGCCTTCGCGCTCGGCACCTATTTGAACGCCCTGGCACGCGGTTCGCAACTCTCGCCTCAGACCCGAAACGCCGTCGTCGCCAAGTTACATGCCTACACGGGCCTCTCCGAGCGCTTCATTCGGAATAATAATCTCCGCGTGCCGTATTGGCGGTTCGAGAGTCAGCTCTTACGCAATAGCGGGCTTGAAACGGGCAGGCTCGACGGACGATTCGTTACCGATACGACCGACGGCGCGGAAAACCAACCGCGTTGGGATCCCACCGACGCCGCGATCGATTACCCGTACACGACGGCGATCAACCAATATCTCCGCGTCACCCTTCACTACGATCCGACGCTACAGTATCGCACGCAGATATATAACATCATCGCCCGCGACGGAACGCCGGGCGGCGGGTGGGACAACACGCATCGCGGCAATCCGACGACCGACGTCACCCCGGATCTCGCCGATGCGCTCAGTTACGACCCCAATCTGAAAATCTTTTCGGCGAACGGCTATTACGATTTTGCAACCCCGTTTCTCGAGACGGAGTTCGCGCTCGACCATCTCAACGTGCGCCCCGCGCTCCTCAAAAACATCACCTACGGCTTTTATAAATCGGGACATATGATCTATCTTGCCCCTAAAGCGCTCGCCCAATACCACACCGATCTCGAACGTTGGTACGCCGCCACGTTGGGAGGGCGCTAGTCGTGAAAGACGCCGCCACGAACGCGCTCCGCGCTGCCCTGACGATCGCCCTACTTCTGCCCGGCACGCTCGCTGTCGTCTCCCAAAAGCCCACTGCTGCGCCTCCGGCGTGGACGCGGGTGTCCGATGCCGTCACCCAACACAGCATGCTGCTCGACGGTAAGCGCCTGTCGTATACGGCTCGCGCCGGCACGATCGTGCTCCGCGGCTCCGGTCGCAAACCGCTGGCAACGATGTTCTATACGGCGTATACCCGCAACGGCGAAAACCCGAATCGCCGAGCGATCACCTTTCTTTACAACGGCGGGCCGGGGAGTTCGACGATTTGGCTGCGGATGGGCTCGTGGGGGCCGATCCGCGCCGCCATCGCCGCCAACGGCGGCATAACGGCGCCGCCGCCATACCATCTCGTCAGCAACCCCGATACGCTGCTCGACACTACCGATCTCGTCTTCGTCGATATGCCGGCGAGCGGCTACGGGCGCATTTGGCCCGGCGCCGACGCGAAGAAAGTCTTCGGTTCCGACAACGACGTAAAGATGTTCGCGCAGTTCATCGAGCGCTATTTAACGAAATTCGATCGTTGGAACTCGCCTCGGTTTCTCTACGGTGAGTCCTACGGGACTCCGCGCACGGCGATGCTCGTAAACTATCTTCAGAACCATGCCGTCTCCATCGACGGAATCGTCCTGCAATCGTCGATCTTGAACTATAATCTCGCCGCGACGGATATCTACGGCGGCGCCGATACCGACGACTGGCAATACGTCTTCGATTTCGCGACCGAGGCTGCAACCGCGTGGTATTACCATGCCGTTCCCGGCGCAAATCCAAACCTCAACGCCTACATGCAGCAAGTGAAGCGCTTTGCGATGGGCCCGTATCGCGAAGCGCTCAATCGCGGCGCGACGCTTTCTCCCGCTGCTTACGACGCGATGGTCGGCGAGCTCGCCCGCTATCTCGCAATCCCGGCATCATATATCCGGCATTCGAACCTGCGCATCCCGGCACAACGGTACATTGCCGAATTTCGCCGGGCGCAGGGGAAAACCGAGGGTATTTACGATTCGCGCTACCAACTCTACACGCTCGATCGAGCGGAGATGCAGCCCAGCCTCGAGGCGAGCGACGCCTCTATCGACTCCGCATTCTACTCGCTCTCCAATGTTTACCTCCGCAACGATCTCCACTATCGCACGCCCTTGCGCTATCGCATGGGTGCTTATTCCACCATTCAGAAAAGCGGCCCGTGGAATTTCATGCACGACGGATGGCTGCCCCTCAACACTGCTCCCGATCTCGCGCAGGCGATGACCTACAATCCCCACCTGCGCGTCTTTTCGGCGAATGGGTATTTCGACTCGGTCACGCCTTGGCTTGCGACGGTCTACACGCTCGAACACCTTCAACTCGCACCCGCATTGCAACGACACATCACTTATGGGTTCTATCCGTCGGGGCACATGATCTACCTCAACGTTACCGCGCTCGGCGATTTCCACGCGCAACTCGAACGTTGGTATCGACGGATCCTCTCCCGCCGCCGCTAACCCAAGGCCGAGCCCACCGATACCGCACACGCCTTAAAGCCGGGCTCCTGCGAAATCGGATCGCGCACGTCGAGTGTCACCTCGTTGACGAGGCTGCCCGGATAGCCCCAGAGCGTAAAGAGTACCCCCTGCGGAACCTCCTCGGTAACGTTGGCAACGAGGTCGATGCTCCCGCGTCGGGATGAAACGCGAACGCGTTCGCCGTTGCGGATCGAGAGACGCCCAGCGTCGGCGGGATGGATGGAGAGCACGTTCCGCGGCGAACGCGCCACGAGTTGCGGAATTCGCGCAAACGTATAGCCGCTCTGCCAAAGATCGTTCTCACGGCCGGTCACCAGCGTGAATGGATATTCGGTATCCGGCACCTCCGGTTGCGGGAGATAATCGAGCGCCCAGAGCTGG
>JAKBCP010000128.1 GCA_021807645.1 bacterium | reverse complement strand
CGGCATCGTCACCGATTCCCGTGTGACGCTCGTCGTGCTGGAGGAAAACAGCTCTCTACTGCTTTTTATCGGTAATTCGAGCGAGCAGGCGATTACGACGGCGGCCTCGCTGCGCGATATAAAGGGTGCGCGACACTCCGTGCGCCTCTTTTCGACGATTTGGAATACGTGGCACGACCTCGGACATCTTAAAAAGCAAGAGATCCTCGACGGCATTCCGGTCATTATCGATGCAGGCGGCTTCGCTCTGCTCGAAATCGCGCAACACTAAGCGGCGCCGACGATGCCCGATCTCTTCGGCGAACGACTCACCCGCTCGGAACTCGAAGCCCGCATCGGAACGCTCTCAGCGGTCGGCGGCATTACCGAGTTCGAATATTCCTCCGGGCGCGCTCGCGGGGTGCGCGCCGTGCGTCTCGATACCGGTCGCCTTTGCGTGGAGTTCGTTATCGACCGCGCGCTCGATATCGCTCGCGCAGCGATCGACGGGGTTCCTTTCGCTTGGCGAAGCACAAACGAGATTGCCGCTCCGTCGTATTACGACCCCAACGGCGATGAATGGTTGCGCTCGTTTTTCGGCGGTTGGCTCACGACGTGCGGGCTCGCGAATTTCGGCCCCGCGGGGCGCGATGCATGGGGAGCGTTCGGGCTGCACGGACGCATCGATAATACACCGGCCGGCGAGTATCTCGCGCGAACGTACTGGGAGGGTGACCGCTGCTTCCTCGAACTCGCCGCGTCGATGCACGAAAGTAAAGCGCTCGACACCAATCTCGTGCTGCATCGTCGCTGGCGAAGCGAACTCGGCAGCACAACGCTTCACCTTGAGGATCGCGTCGTCAACGTAGGCGGCAAACGCGCACCGCATATGCTGCTCTATCATTGCAATGCGGGCTTTCCGCTGGTGGGGGAGCAGACGCGCGTCTACGCCTCGCGCTCGGCAACCGCAGCTCGCGATGCCGACGCCCAAGCCGGCATCGAGAGTTGGGATCGCGGTGGCATGCCCGCCGCAGATTTTGCCGAGCAGGTCTTCATTCACCGCCCGACCGCGTGTGCCGACGGGCAAGCGCGCGCGACGATCGTCAATACTGCGGCATGCGGCGGGCATGGCATCGGCTTCGAGATCGCATACGACCCGGTTGCTCTCCCCGCACTTTTTAGCTGGCGACAATTATCGCGCGGCGAATTCGTTCTGGCGGTCGAGCCCGCGAATACCCCGGCGATCCAGGGGCGCGAGTACGCCGCCGCGCATGGGCTGCTCCCGTTTCTCGAACCGGGCGAAGAGCGTCGTTATACGCTCGCCTTTACCGCGCTTCGCGGCGACGACCTGACCGCGAGTATCGCGACGATCGCCAAGGCCAACGCGACGAGCGCGGCAGCACGGTAGATCGACGCAAGCGCGACCCCGGCATCGCTGCGAAGCAACCCGATCGCAAACGTCCCGAAGCCTTCGCCGGTCATGAGCGCGCCGACGAGTACCCCGGCGACACGATCTTCGTCTGCCGGCATCGCCGCAAACGCAAGCGACATCGCATACGGAAAGACGATGCTACACGCGATACCGGCGATCGCGAAGCCGCCGACGAGCAGCAACGGCGTACGCCAGAGCGGAAGCGCGAAAAACGCAGCGGCGATGGCAAACGGAAATGCGGCGAAGGCGATACGCGCCGGAATGTATCGCGATGAGAGCGCGAGCGCGACGCGCGTCAGTGTGAGCGCGAACCAAAACCCGGCGAGCGCAGCTTCTCCGGTTGCGAGCGTGAACGATCGATCGATATGCACGAACGTCGTCGCCCAACTCGAAAACGCACCCTCGCAGAAGGCGTAGAGCAGCGCCGCGCCGCCGAAGAGCAGCAACGCGAGCGGGATTTTCCCGTGCGTGCGTGCGACGGGCGCCGGTGTTGCAGTTCTCCAACCGACCGAAAGCACGAGGATGGCCGTAAATGCAAGTGCGAGCACGACGGGCCAAAGCGGCCATATTCCGCGCGCCACGAACGCCCCGATGAAGAGCGGCGTGAGCGAGGTGCCAAGCCCCGTGAGCACGTTGGCGAACGTTACGTCGCGCGTCGACCGGCTGCTCAGCCGCGATGCGAGTTCGTTCACCGCCGAGAAATTCAAACCGAAACCGATGCCGAGCGCGCTGGTATCGACGAGCAACAGCACGTAGGCAGCATGCCCGCGAACCGCGACCGACGCAATGAGCGCGACGAGGCCAAAGATATTCGCAACAACGCCGATACCGAGCACGCCGACCATTCCCCGGCGACGCGCGAGCACGGGCGCGAGCATCGCCGCGACGATAGCGCCGAGCGTCAACGGGATAAAGAGCGCTCCGAAGGCGCTCGCGCCGATGCTATACGGAGCGGCGGAAAAGAGCGTCGCAAGCGAGGGCACGAGCGTAAACGCGAAGCCCTGCAGCATCGCGGCACCGTACACGACGACCGTCGAGCGCTGAATCACGCTCTTGTAACGCCCCTCCGCCGCTTACCGTTACGCGCTCGAGCCGCATTATCACCCCAACACTTTGGCAGTTCGGAATAGGCCGCTGCAGACCGCAAGCAACGAACGAAGCCACGACTCCTTACGGGGTGGTGGCTTCGCGATTCTGCGAAAGGGCCGCGAACCGGTGAGGGCCAAATGGTGTATTAAGCGAAGAATTAGACGGCGTGCAAAACCCGAACGAATCGGTCATCGGCAGCGCACGGCGAACGTACGAACGTCAAGTACAGCCGAAGCAGGGAAGGTAGCCGAACTTGCAACTATTCGCCGGTACAACAAAGAATTTTCTGGATGTTGAAGCAAGCGACCGGATAGCGGAGCAACTGACGGTCAGTTATCTCGACCTCTATGGCTCGCGACCATCGCCCTCGGAGCAAAATTCTTGGCGACACTCGCTCCACGCAATTGCTTCGCAAATTCGCCATATGAAACTTCTCAAAAACGGAATCGTGCTAGAGATGCAGCTTCCACTTACATCGAGGCGACTCGACTGCATGCTTACGGGCATAAATTCAAACGGGGCCCCATCTGCGACGATCGTCGAGCTCAAACAATGGAGCATGGCGGAACCGACGGAAGAAGATGCTTGTGTGGAAGTTGATTACGGACGCCATCGTCGCATTCACTTGCACCCGTCGGCGCAAGCCGCTTCCTATGCCGAGTATCTACGTGAAAATCGGTCGGTATTTTACGAAAACCATCCGGTTGACCTAAGTGCATGTAGTTGGCTTCATAATTTCCAATACGACCCTGGCTCGACGTTGCTCGATAAAACTAAATTCGGTGATGTTTTGGAAACATCTCCATTATTTTGCGCGAATACAACCGATAAACTTGCGGAATATATCGACGATAAAGTCGGACAAGGCCCGGGACTTGACGTCCTCGACCGTATTCTAACAAGCCGATTTGCGCCCAGTAAACGACTCATGGAACATACGGCATCGATGATTGCAGGAAATCCTGTATACACGCTATTAGACGAACAACGTGTTGCATACGAAAAAATCTTGGCCGCCGTACGCCGGGCAATGAGAGTAAGGGATCGCAGCGTCGTCCTGGTCGAAGGTGGCCCCGGAACGGGGAAGTCCGTCATCGCTTTGCATGTTATGGCCGAACTGCTAAGACGCCACATTACCGTTTCTCACGCTACCGGATCGAAAGCCTTCACCGAGAACCTTCGAAAATCGCTGGGGAACAGGGCCGGATCGAATTTTCGATATTTTAATAGTTTTATGGTCGATCGCCCGGCGGAACTCGATGTGGTCATATGCGACGAAGCGCACCGCATACGCGAAAGTAGCAATAACCGCTTTACCTCTGCCGCCAAGCGAAGCACGCGGGCACAGATCGATGAGATCATCGACGCCGCTAAAGTGTCGGTGTTTTTCATCGACGATCGACAAGTAGTTCGGCCGGGAGAGGTCGGGTCGTCTCGTTTGATTCGCGATCATGCAGTTGCAAGCGGCGCTCGTATCATCGAGGAGCGGCTCGAAGCGCAATTTCGTTGTGCGGGATCGGAAGCATATATCGAATGGGTAAATACGCTCCTTTCCAATGCCGTCGATCCGATCGGGGCCTTCAATGCACGCAACGACGGTTTCGATCTTCGACTATTTGATTCGCCCGAAGAATTGGAGGCGACACTGCGAGCGCACCTTATCTCTGGGGCATCGGCACGTATGACCGCCGGTTTTTGCTGGCCCTGGTCCGCGCCGCGAGATGGGAGCCTCG
>JAKBCP010000127.1 GCA_021807645.1 bacterium | reverse complement strand
GACTCCTCGCTGCCGAAGAGCTCGGCGGCCAGGCGTTTCGCTAATTCCGTCTTGCCGACGCCGCTTGGTCCGTGGAAGAGAAAACTCCCGAGCGGGCGGCGCGGATCGTGCAGCCCCGCGCGCGCGCGGCGCAATGCCTCGGCGATCTTGCGGGTCGCTTCGCTCTGTCCGATGACGCGCGCGTCAAGCCGTTCCTCGAGTGCGAGCAGGACGTTAGCGCCATCGTCAGTGACGCTATTCTGCGGAATGCCGGTCCATTTCGTAACGATCGCCGCGATCTCGTCGCGCGTCACGCGCGCGGTCGTTCCGGGCGGTGCTGCAAGCGCCGCTGAGGCCGCCGCTTCATCGAGAAGATCGATCGCTTTATCGGGCAGAAAGCGGTCGGCGATATAGCGCGCCGAGAGTGCGACGGCGGCGTCGAGCGCATCGTCGGTGATGAGCACGTGGTGGTGCTGCTCGTGCCGTTTGCGTAATCCGGCGAGAATTGCGCGCGCTGCTTCAGGGCTCGGTTCGGCGACCTGCACGGGCTGGAAGCGCCGTTCGAGCGCGGCATCGGATTCGATATATTTGCGATATTCGGCGAAGGTCGTTGCGCCGATGCACTGGAGTTCGCCGCGCGCGAGTTCGGGTTTGATCATCGAACTGACGTCGAGCGCGCCTTCAGCGGCACCCGCTCCGACGAGTGCGTGCAATTCGTCGATGAAGAGAATCACCTCGCCGCTGCTCCGTTTGAGCTCGTCGAGAATGCGTTTGACGCGCCCCTCGAGTTCGCCGCGATATTTCGTGCCGGCGACGAGCGGTCCGAGGGTGAGTGCGAGAACGCGCTTCCCGCGCAGTGCCTGCGGCACGTTACCGGCATGAATCCGTTGTGCGAGCCCTTCGGCGATCGCCGTTTTTCCGACCCCGGGCTCGCCGACGAGAACCGGGTTGTTCTTGCTTCGCCGCGAGAGAATCGCGATGACGCGTTCGATCTCGCGGTCGCGGCCGATCACCGGGTCGAGTTTCCCGGCGCGCGCCAATTCGGTGAGGTCGCGGGAGAAACTCTCGAGCGTCGGGGTGCCGCCGCGCAATCGCTTTGCGAGATCTCCGAGCGGCTCTTTCCCGCCCCCGCGCTCGTTGGCGATCCGCTCGTAGAGCAACGATCCGGCGACGACGAGCCCGGCGGCGGTCGCCGCGGCTCCGAGCCAGCCCATCGCCGAACGCGCCGCTGCGGTCGAGGCACGGCAGTTGGCGCAGATCGCGCGCCCGGTCTCATCGAAAGCAACGGCGGGGCGCACGGCGCACCGGCGGCAGAGTTCGTTCATCGGTTCGTTCTACCGCCGCCGATCCGCTGCGGTTTCACGGAAGCAGTTCGTACGTAACCGTGACCCCGGCCTGAACCGCGACCGCCGATGGCGCGATCTCGGTCGGAGCCTGCTTTGCAACCATCACGCTCTGGGTGGCCAGGCCTGGCTGCGGGAAGTAGCGCGGCGTCGCTCCGTCGATGGAGATCGAGATGATGCGACCGAGGCGCAGGTGCTCCGCGGCGGCGACCGCTTGGGCTTGGGTGCGAGCGTCGGCGGTCGCCTTCGCCAGCGCACGCTCGCGCGCGCTGTGCTGATTGGCGATACCGAAATTGACGCCGTAAATACCCGTTGCGCCGTTGCCGATGCTGGCATCGATCGCCTTGCCGACGAGCGCGAGTTTCTCGACGTGAATGGTGAAGCTGCGAAAGAGCGAGTACCCATAGTGGACGTACGGGTTCACCGTTTTCGGCAATGGGTTCGGCGGCGGATTGTAACTGAGGTTGTAGCCGGCGGTGCGCAGATCGTTCGCGCCGATTCCAAGCGTTTTCAGCGCGGCGGCGATCCGTTCGTAAGCGGCGTTATTTTGCGAGGTAACATCGCTCGCTTTGTTCCCAACCGTCGAGATCGTCACGGTGATATCGGCGACGTCGGGCATCTGCGAGACGATGCCGGTGCCGTGGACCGAAAGGACGGCCTGCGACGGGCGGGCGCCGCCGGCGAGCGCGGGAAGCGGTGCGAGCAAGAGAGCGCAGAGCGCGAAGGCGATGATTTTCATGGCGACAACGTAGAGCGCCGGGTTGCTTTGCCCCTGCCGCGATGAGGGTAGGCACCGGATGCCGAAGGGGGCTCCGATGGCGATTCTTCTCTGGCTCGTGGTCGGGGCGCTCGTGGCTGCCTTTCTGACTCCCTATATCCCCGGAATGCCGCGCGCACGGCCGCTCGAGCTGCTTGTCGGTATGCTCGGCGCCGCGCTCCTCGGATGGATCGGGGAGCTCGTTGCCGGGGCGGGAATCGGCACGACGAGTATTCGCGATGCCGTCATGGCACTGCTCGGAGCGGTGCTTGCCCTCAACCTCTTACGCCGTTTGGGAACGCATAAAGCGACGTAGGTCGCTGCAACCAACCTCCCACTCCCTGCATCCTGGAGGGACGGGATCGTATCCACCGTTTATCGCTCGCCCATAGTGAGGTTTCTTTCGCTTCATGGCCTATATCATCACCGAACCGTGTATCGGTACCAAAGATAAGTCGTGCGTCGATGTTTGCCCGGTCGATTGCATTCACGGTGAGGAGAGCGACGAACAGCTCTATATCGATCCGGAGGTCTGTATCGATTGCGGCGCCTGCGTTTCAGCGTGCCCGGTTGAAGCGATCTTCGCCGATTCCGATGTGCCCGAAAAATGGGCGAACTACACGGCGATCAACGCGGAGTACTTCCAGAAGAAGTAGTCGCAACCGTTCTCCGTGCGGGGACGGTTGAGCGGGCCGTGGTGCCCGTTCGCGTTTCAAATGTCGGTCGAATCTACGAGGGAGGCGTCGTCGCGCTCGACGGTGTCTCCCTTGCTATCGAGAGCGGCGAGATGCTTGCGCTGCTCGGCCCGAGCGGCTGCGGTAAGAGCACGCTGCTCAATCTCATCGGCTGCGTCGACCTACCCGATAGCGGCGATATCGAGATCGATGGAATATCGACGAGTGGACTCAACGATGACGCGCTAACGCGCCTGCGTCGCGACCGCGTCGGCACCGTTTTTCAATTTTTCAACCTGTTACCGACGCTCGATGTTTTCGAAAACGTTGCGCTGCCGTTACGCTTGCAAGGGCGCTCGCGTGCGGAGATCGAGGCGCGGGTCGGCGAGGTGCTCGAAGCGGTCGGCATCCCCGAGAAAGCGCGCGCGATGCCGTCCCAGCTCTCCGGCGGACAGACGCAGCGCGTCGCGATCGCTCGCGCGTTATCGCACGAACCCGCGATCCTTCTCGCCGACGAACCCACCGGCAATCTTGATTCGCATAGCGGCGAGCGCGTTCTGGAACTATTGCGGACGTTCGCGCGGCGCGGACAGACGATTCTGATGGTCACCCATTCTCTGGAAGCAGCGTCGGCCGCCGACCGCAGCTTGCACATGCGCGACGGGCGCATCGTCTCGGGAGCATAGATGCCGCTCTTCCGCGCGTTGGTGCTGGGCTACGCACGCAATAGTGCGCTTCGCGCAGCGGTCACGCTGATCGCCGTCGCCGTCGGGGTCGCGTCGCTCTTCGCGATCGATCTCGCGAATGCGACGGCGGTCGCCTCGTTTTCACGAAGCGTCAACGTGCTCTCGCCGCGCGTTAACCTACAGGTCGTCGGTACGGGGCGTGGATTCGGCGAACGTACGTTGCTGCGCGTGCAGCGCATCCCGGGCATTCGCGCTGCCGACCCGGCGGTAACCGGCGAGCTGACCCTCACGGCCTCCGGCTCGCACGCGGATATCGTCCTCAATACCGTCGGGCTCGATAGCACGCGCGCGGCGCTTCCGCCCGGGGTCGGCGTCGCGACTTCGTCGCATTTCAACCTCGGCGATTTCATCGACGATAACGGAATTCTTATCAGCGATCGGCTCGCGAAACGCGAAGGGCTGCACGTCGGAAGCACGATGCCTGCGCTCGCCGATGGTTCTCCGGTGCGGCTGCGTGTCATGGGTCTGATTCCTGCGCGACGCGTCGGCGTCGATGCGGATGTCGCGTTCGTCGATATCGCTACAGCGCAAGATATCTTCGGCGAAGTCGGTCGCCTCGATCGTATCGATCTCGTCGTCGACCCGGCGCGGATGGAACGAGTCCGCGCGCGTCTCACGCAAATCTTGCCGCCCGGCACCGAAGCGGTCGCTCCAAAAACGCGGCAAAACCAAGTGCGGCGGATGCTCGCGAGTTTCCAGATGAACCTCACGGCGCTTGCGTACGTGGCGTTACTGGTCGGGGGATTTCTTATCTATAACGCGGTGG
>JAKBCP010000126.1 GCA_021807645.1 bacterium | reverse complement strand
CGAAGTGCAGACGAAAATCGTTCCGATCTGCGACGAGAGGTTCGAGAGCGCTCCCATCTCCGCGGCGGCGTCGCGCGTTGACGTATCCGTCTCGGCGAGCATGCCGAGCGTTGCACCGACCACGCCGACGCCGTGTTCGGCGGCGCGAGCGCTCTCGCGAGCGGAGTGCAGCAGGAGCGTCGCCCGTTCGACCACGACGCGCGCCTGCCGACCGAGCATCTCGATCTCACCGCTCGCCGCTCGCACCTGGAGCGCCTGGTCGGCCGCGCCTCTCGCGATACCTTCAACTCCCGAGGCAAACTCGCCGACGATCGCGCGCGAACCCGCTGCCTCGGTGGCCCGATTCCGCAGCGCCGTAACGAGCGCGCCCACCGCAGCGACCGATTCCGTCGCTTGCTCGCGCACGAGCCCGACATTCTCCTGAAGCAGGCTCGCCGACGGAGCCAACGTGTGGACGGCGGCCTTCACGCCCTCTAAAATTGCGCGAATGCTGCCCATCATCGAATCGAGCGAGGTGCCGAGGCGGTCGCGCTCGCTTTGCGGCGCGATACTCGCCTCGATCTCGCCTCGAGCCATTGCCTCCGAAGCAGTGACGATGGAGCGCTGGTAATCGATCATCTCCTCGAATGCATTGGCGACCGGGCGCAACTCGCCGTCGATCGCACGTAGATCGCCGAGTTCGAGCTCGCCGCGCGAAAGCGTCGCCGCAGCCCTGCGAAGCACTGCTGCAGAGGCGCGAAGGCGCCGAATAGCGAGTGCAAAGACGAAAAACGTCGCCACGAAAATGAGGAACATCGCCCCGACGACGCCGCCGACCACCAGCAAAATAATACGGTTGACGACCGCGAGCGGATAACCGACGACAAAGGCGCCGATCACCGCGCCGTTCGCGTCGTAAACGGGCGCGGCGGCGACGAAGCTCGGGGTTCCCGCGACCCACGAATTTCCCTGATAGGTCTTCCCGGCGATGACGGCCTCTTCAACCTTTGGCGGGATGCTCGCCGTGACGATAAACGAGCCGTCTTTTTTCATCGACGACGCATCGAGAATCCAGTCGCCGGCTTTTTGGTGGGCAAATATCGACACATCTGCACCGGAGAGCGAGTGCGCTTGCTGGATGAGCGCCTCGTTTCCTCCGTTGCTCCAACCCGGAAACCCGGGAAAGGCGAGTTGCCCGCCGGAGAGCGTTGCCGTGCCGCTATTGGTAGCGAGCGCGAGCAAAGCTTTTTCGGCCGCCTCGCCCTGCCTGGAGAGAAAACTATACTCCACGCGTTGTGCCGAAAACGTCAGGCCGACCGTGGCAAGAAGAATCCCAACGGCAAAAGAGATCACCGTCGGGAGTATGATGCGAAACGTCATCGAATCGCGGCCGATCATGAAATTCTCATTTCACAATCAGTACTACCAGAGCATGATTAGCGATGCGTTATGATTATCTTATCGAAGGGATCGATCGCACCTTATGCCTCGGTGACGAACGATTGCATGCCGCGCAGCGCTAGGGTTATTGGATCGATGCGACCGACGAAGTGAGACAGAGGGCGTTAAGCGCGCTCAGCGCGGCCGGGCCGGGCTGAAGCATTCCAATGGGACGTAGGTAGATGTCCGCAACGGCTCGACCATTTCGTTGAACGATTCGTTCGATAAGAAACGACGTCGGGCTCCGAACTTCGAACTGCCACTGCGGTTCGCTCCCGCCACAACCAGCCACCTTCGCCGACGCGAGCACCGTAGATCCATGGTATAGCGCGAGCAGAGCTTTCGTGGCGTACTCCGCTACGACGTCCAACGATACCGGTTTGCCGGCTACATAGCCGAAGTTTCGCATCGGGAAAGTGATGACCTGATACAATTCCGCCGTGCCGCCCGCGAGTTTTTTCGAGGCCGATGCAAGCACGCGCGATCCCGACATCATACCATTTCCCGACCCGGCTTGCGCCCAGCCGACGGGCAGCGGAGCGCGCAGGCCCGGGATAACGCTCGTCGCCGCCGCGGCGGGAAGCGCGACGAAATCCTGCGGACAGAACGTGCCCAGAGCGGCCAACGCCGCGGGGTCGGAAGCGTCTATGCCGGTCTGCATGTAGGTTGCGGCATCGAACGATCCGTGCGGCGACTCCGCGATATACTGAAGCGCAAAAAGGTGCATCGGACCGATATCGAGTCGGTAGTGCAACCGCCAGGCCGGGCGCGTGCCGGCGCAGACGAAACTCGAGCGACTCGATATTAAATGAAAATTCGTCCCTAAATGCCCCAGCAGTCCGATCGCCTGCTTCACGTTTTCGGAGAACGTTCCGGCATGAGGCGCATTGGACTCCGTTACGTTAATCGATTCCACACCGCCGGCGTCCGGTTTCATCGCTTGAAAGCGGATCTCCGTCAGCGCCGAGAGGACGCGCACGCGACGATCGAGTTTCCATCCCTTCGGCACGCGCATGAACGCCGAGATCGGCTGCATCGTCGCCTGCGGCGAAGTTACCGCAACGGGCGTGGCCACCGGAGTCGGCGAAGAGGCCGGGGCCGGTGACGGCAGTCGAACCGGCGAAACATTTCCCGCGTCGAGAACCGGGCAAAACCACGTCAGCATTTGCGCTATGTCCGATACCGGCGGGCGAGCGGAATACCCGTATGCTATTGCAAAGAAAATCGGCCCTCCCGATTTTCTTACGAAATACGCCGTCCCACTGCCGTTCTCGTTGCGGAGATGAGCGATAAAGTCAACAACATCAGCGCGAATTTTCGTACTACAAGGTATTGCCGATTTCACAGTCGATGTCGGCGTGCCGGGAAATTTTTGGAAAAATCCTTCGATGAACGGCCCTCGTAGTTTTGGAATTTGCGCGCTTTCCGAACGCGACACTCTCGCGAGGAACACCACTGTTTCGCGATGGGACGCTCCTACTTGGGGAGCCAACGCCACCAATTTAACTTTGACGTTTGGATCTCGAAACGCCGCTGCACTTAATCGCGTCCATCCGATCGGCAGTTGAATTGCGGGGGGCACGCTCGGCGTCGGTGCCGGCGCCGGGCTCGCGAGCGCAGCCGCGAGCAAGACCGCGCGAATCACGCAGTCACCAGGCCGACCTCTTTTGCTACCGCAGCGAATGCATCGAGGGCGCGATCCATCTCCTCGCGCGTTAACGTCGCGCAGAGTTGCGTGCGTATTCGCGCGGTGCCTTCGGGAACGACGGGGAAGCCGAACCCGGTAACGAAGACGCCGCGTTTGAGGAGCATGTCGCTCATCTTAATCGCGAACGCCGTTTCGCCGACGATGATCGGCACGATCGCGCTCGGCCCCGGCAACGGTTTCAGCCCGATCCGTTCGAGCCCGGCGCGGAAATAGGCGACATTCTCCCGAAGGGCGCGTACGCGTTCGGGGCGCGCGTCGAGAAAATCGATCGCGGCGAGCGCACTGCAGGCGACCGTCGCCGGCAACGCGTTCGAAAACAGCTGCGGGCGCGAGCGCTGGACGAGCGTGTCGATCAACGCATGGCTTCCGGCGACGAAACCGCCGGCCGCACCGCCGAGCGCTTTGCCCAGCGTTCCGGTGATGATGTCGATCTCGCCGGTCAAACCGAAGTGTTCGATCGTTCCCCGGCCGGTCGCACCCATTACGCCGGTACCATGTGAATCGTCGACGACGCTGACCGCTCCATATTTTTTACAGAGCGCAACGATCGCCGGGAGGTTCGCAACCGAACCCTCCATCGAAAAAACGCCGTCGGTGACGACGAGAATCGGCGCGCAGCCCTCCGCGGCCTGCAATTTCGCTTCGAGGTCGGCCATATCGCCGTGTTTGTACACGCTGCGTTTCGCCTTATTCGCCAGGCGCACGCCGTCGATGATCGAGGCGTGGTTCAACTCGTCGGAGATAATCGCCGAGCCATCGCCGCAGATCGTCGCAAAAAGGCCCGTGTTTGCGCTCCAGCACGAGACGTAGGTGAGCGAGGCCTCGGTGCCGAGAAATTGCGCGATGCGCTCTTCGAGACGCCGGTGTACGTCGAAGGTACCGCAAATAAAACGTACCGATGCCGTGCCGGCTCCGTATCGATCTAGGCCCTCTTTCCCGGCGGCGACGACCGCCGGTTCGTCGGAGAGGCCGAGATAATTATTCGACGACAGCACGATGACGTCGCCGGCTTCTTCCATGTGTACGATCGGGGCCATCGGTGAGGTTATATGACGCAGGTGTTTGTAGGTGCCCGCCGCTTTTAGGGCGTCGAGTTCTCTTTGTAGCGCGGCGTTGAAGGCGGCGTTCATTTTTTCTCTCCGGTAAGAT
>JAKBCP010000125.1 GCA_021807645.1 bacterium | reverse complement strand
GCGGAAGAGACCGCCGCGCCCGAGCTGTTCGAGCGCGCGGCGCAATTCGGGCTGAAAGACGATCGGTAACGTGACTGCGGCGCCGACGACGATTAATTGGAGGATCGCGCCGAGCAAATAGAGGTGCAGTAACCGAGCGATGCCGAGCAAGCCGACGAGAACGAGAACGCCGGTGAGAATCTGCACTGCGCGCGTACCGCGGATCAAGAGAATGAGGTAATAGAACAGCACGCTCGTCGCGAGCACGTCGAAGACGTCGGTGATGCCGACACCGGAGAAAATCGAAGTTAGAACGTCCACGTTCGCTCGATTGCGGCTTCGAGAATGAGGCGTTCGCTCAAACGCGGTTCGGCGAGCATCTCCCGTCCGATCGCGGCGCGCGCGCGGTCGTCGAGCGGTGCGAGCAACGATCCACGTAACGAGCATCCGTGCGCTGCTGCCGCGGCGAGCGCGACGGCGCGAACCGCGCCGCTTGGCGTGCGTTCGGGATCCCAGGTGAGAAGTAACCCGTCGGCGAGTGCGGCGATCGTCGTCCCCTGCGGGAAGCGCTGCTCGGCGGCACTTGCAAGAAATGCCGACAAGGCGCCCGACTCGCTTGGTTGAATCTTCCAGGCAATGAGCGATGGAGCGGTTTTCGCGGCGGAGGAGCGGTTCACGGCTCCCTATTCGTTAGCCGCGCGTACCGCCTTCTCTTGCGCGTGAACGAAACCTTATGTGCGTTGGTCGTCTCGGTCGGCCGCAATTCCGCCTGGGTAGCACTCGACGGCGAGCCGGGAATTCGCCTCGCGCAGATCAGGCGCAGCAGCGGAGCGCGGTCGATGCCGGTGCCGGGGGATCGCGTGCGCGTGAGCCCGCTCGACGAGTCGGTGGTCGTCATCGACGCGATCGAACCGCGAGACCGGTTGCTCGCCCGCCGCACGGTGGCCGGGCGTGAAAAGGCGCTGGCGGCGAACGTCGAGCTGCTGGTGACGGTGACCTCGCTCGCCGCGCCGCCGCCGCGCACCATCGTGCTCGACCAGT
This sequence comes from bacterium, assembly GCA_021807645.1. Lineage (GTDB taxonomy): Bacteria > Vulcanimicrobiota > Vulcanimicrobiia > Vulcanimicrobiales > Vulcanimicrobiaceae > JABEUX01. The sequence continues at coordinate 3,256 of JAKBCP010000125.1, read as the reverse complement.
TGTTGGTGTACGCGCATTTCGAGGAGATCGCGGCGCTGGTGGTTTTCACGAAGGCCGATCTCGCGGAGAGCGCGTCGCCGTTGCCGGCGCTCTATAGCGCGCTTGGGTATCGTTGCCTCAGCATCGACGCAAAGCATGGTGCGGGGATCGAGGAGTTTCGCGCCGCGCTCGACGGGTCGCGCTCGCTCTTAGTCGGCGTCTCGGGGGTCGGGAAATCGAGCATCTTCCGCTGGATGGGCGGCGAGAACGAGATCGGCTCGCTCTCGCGCTTCGGGCTGGGGCGACAGACGACGACGGCCGCGCGCCTAGTGCGGCTCGACCCGGGGTTTTTGATCGATTCCCCGGGCGTCGCCGATTTCGGGCTGGGGCTCGTAACGCCGAGCGAGCTCGCGCCGGCGTTCCCGGAGTTTTCCACTGCGGGGCGTTGCCGGTTTGCCGACTGCACGCACCGCAGCGAACCCGATTGTGCGGTCCGCGCCGCGGTTACGCGCGGCGAGATCGCCGCTTCGCGCTACGAGAGCTACACGCGCTTTTTAAGCGAAGGCTAGCGCACGATGCGCCACCGTCTTTTCGTGCAGCTCTCTCCTAACAGGATCTATGGTCGATTTCATGGATCGTGTTGTTATCGTTCACCACGATCACTGCGTAGCCATACGGAATGCCGTTGCGATTGCAGAGATGCGGCGTGAACGGGAAGTCGGTGAGGTTCCCGCCCATAGGAGCCGCCGAGCGGCGATACGTGCGCATTCGATACGGCGAGCCCGCGGCAAAGCAGCAGGCATCGGTGATAAAGGTCTTGCCGGGGGCGATGCGGGCATGTTGCATGAAATGCCCCGTGAACCAACCGTGTTCGAAAGAGACGTCGATCTCGTTGTTCGTGTTGTTGTGAACGACGATGACACCATTGTGCAGATTGACGGCGAGCGCCGGACGCGCGAATAACAGCATCGCTACAACGGCAGCGATGAGCATCGATAAACGCTTCATTTATGGCCCTCCTGAGATAAAGTAGAAATCGGCGAGTAGATTTTGTTTGGAGATAACGTTGTCTTTCCCTTTCTACGCGAATGCACCGATCGACTAGTTCCGAGCCTCTCCGGCGGTGGTCGCGGGGAGCAACTGAGCGAGTCGCAATTCGAGTGCTCGCACGCGCAGCGAATCGAGCGCGATTCCCGCGTCGCGCGCGAGGAGAGCGAGCGCCTCGCGTTCGTCGGGCGCAAAGGTTTCGTGACTCGCTTTTTCGGCGCAGAGTAGAAAACCGGTCAATTCCCCGCGTACGATCATCGGCAGGGCGAGCTCTCCCGGGAGCGTCGTCTGAAAGGTGCGCGGCTCGACGGGGCCATGCCACGTCCGCATATCGAGCACGGCGAAATCGTTCTCGCCGACGTTAGGAGCGTCCGCGAACGTCGAATAAGCGGGGCGATACTCGCCTTCCCGATGCACGTAAACGGCGCAGGCGGCAAGGCGCAGGTTGCGCTGCGGTATTTCAACGGTTCCATGGAGCAAATCTTCGGTATTGGTGACGAGTGCGGCTTCGCGAGCGAATTTTCGGATCGCCGCTTCGGCGGCATGCCGTTCGCGAAAGAAGAGATCGTCGACCCAGCGATCGACACGTGCGTGGATCCAGCGCGCCGAGAGACCGAGCGCGAGAGCTGCGCCGAGTTGCAACATACTCGATGCGCGATTCTGGGAGTCGACGACGTGCCCGGCAAGCCACTCGAAGATGATAAAAGTTGCCACGACGATCAGTGATACCGTCGTGTAAACCACGGCCCGATTCACCACAAAACCGATATCGAGCATCCGGTGGCGCAAGACGACGTAGGCCAACCCAAGCGGTATCCCTAGCAACGTCAACGCTGCAAACTGTATCGGCCCCGACGGTGCAAAACCAAAGAAAGCGAAAAGGAGAAAAATAACAAGTCCCGAGAATCCAAAACCGAAGATCCCGAAAACCCAGCGAACGCGGAGTTGATCGGCACCGCTGGTTTCGCGCAGGGCCGAGAATAAAGCAACAACGACTGCCACGATTGCGATCGCGAAATAGACGAGATAGAGCAAGGCGATGAACCGTTGCAGCTCGCCGCCTGAGCCGTTTAGGAGGCGCAAGTAGATCGAGAGAGCGCTGAGCACGACGCCTATCAGCGCGGCAGGCACGAGCGACCGTTCGAGCGCGTGGCGCACTCCGCGCGTGGGCGTAACGGGAAATCGGCAAGCGAACGCGAGTGCTGCCATCGTCCCCACGAAGAAAAAGGTTTGCATGAGGGTGGCGAGCAGCAGGCGCAACCAAGGCTGCGAAAAGGTGCCTGCATCGAAGCCTAAAAAGAAACCGAATATCGCGAGGAAGAGCGCGAGCGCCTGCGCCGCAGCATCGTTCGGTCGCCGCCAAATCACCAGCAGCGCCATCAAAAGAAATGCAGCGCGCGACGCATAAACGAGGATCACCAGGGCAAGCGGTGACCCTCGGAGTGGATCGGCTACGAGCCGGATCTCGCGGTTCCCATCGCGCAGGACGAGCCGATCGCCGGCCTCCGGGACGACTTGGCGCGCGAGATTCGCTGCCGTCGGCGCAATCGTGAGGCGATCTCCGGCGTGAATACCGGCACGTGCCGCAGGCGAGCCCGGTGCGACTGCCACCGCGCTCGTGTGCCCGATCGGTCCTTGCGCGCCGTAGGTAATACCGAAGGTTCCGTCACTATTCGCGGTGAGGTATGACGCTACGGCAAGGGCAAGCGCGGCTACGGCAACGAGCGAAATGAGCCAACGCCATACGGTTCCCACGCGGACTCCTTAGCGGTTCACGCGACGCGCGCCTGCGTCGCGTTGCGAGCGTGCTTCGTATCAAAACCTTCGTCAACCCACCAGAGCCCGGGAACCTCAAAATCCGAAATCGAAGCGCCCGCTTCTATGGGGAATGCATGATGAAGAAAGTCAACACCAACGAACTCGACGAGCTCACTTGGTCCTCCCCGAAGGGGAACTTCTGCGGTTCGGGAGTAGAAATATCTGAAGCGCTCGGGCGAGAGCCGAATTCGACGGATCTGCTGAAGCGGCACCCGTTCGACGTCGAGATTTTGCGCGTTCCGCCGGGGAAACGGCCGTACGTGTATCATTCGCACAGCGCGCAGTGGGAGTTCTACCACGTGATATCCGGCAGCGGTGCGGTGCGTCACGAGGACGGCGTGACTGCGATCGTTCCGGGCGATGCGTTCATATTCGAGCCCGGCCGGCCGCATCAATTGATTAATGACGGTGC
>JAKBCP010000124.1 GCA_021807645.1 bacterium | reverse complement strand
GTCCAGGCGGTTCCCATGTCGAGCAGATGCACGAAGAAATCGTTGGTCAGCATCTCGGGGCGCGCCGTGAAAACGCCGTGCTTCGTACCGCCGACGTTGGTGCCCAGCGCTCGCATCCCGCCGATCAACACCGTCATCTCCGGCGGCGTCAACGTCAGTAATTGCGCTTTATCGATCAGCCGCACTTCGGCGGGAACGCCGTTCTCGCTCTTGATATAGTTGCGGAAACCGTCGGCCTGCGGTTCGAGCACGGCGAAGGATTCGACGTCGGTCATCGCTTGCGTCGCATCGGTGCGTCCCGGAGTAAACGGCACGCGCACGTCAACGCCGGCGTTCTTCGCCGCTTTCTCGACGGCCGCACAGCCCGCGAGCACGATCAGGTCGGCGAGTGAAAGCACCTTCTTTCCCGCGTGGTCGCGATTGAAGCGTTCCCGAATTTTCTCCAGCGCCGCAAGTGTCGCGGCGAGATGCGCCGGTTCGTTGACCGCCCAATCCTTTTGCGGAGCGAGGCGAATCCGCGCGCCGTTTGCGCCGCCGCGCTTATCGGAGCCGCGAAATGTGGAGGCTGCCGCCCATGCAGTCGCGACCGCTCGCGCGATCGAGATGCCCGATGCGAGAATCTCGGCTTTGAGCGCAGCGATATCGCCGGCGTCGATCGGGTCGCCGCTTGCGTGGGGCAACGGATCTTGCCAAATCAACGCCTCCGCGGGAACCTCCGCCCCGAGGTAGCGGGCGCGCGGTCCCATATCGCGATGCGTGAGCTTGAACCACGCCCGCGCGAAGGCGTCGGCGAACTCGTCGGGATGTTCGTAGAAACGGCGCGATATTTTTTCGTAGATCGGATCGTACCGCAGGGCGAGATCGGTGGTCAGCATCGTCGGTGCGTGAAACTTCTTCGGATCCGCCGCATCGGGAACCGTGCCGGCACCCGCACCGTTCTTCGCCGTCCATTGTTTCGCGCCGGCCGGGCTCTGCGTTAACTCCCATTCGTATCCGAAGAGCGTCGCGAAGAAATCGTTATCCCATTTCGTCGGCGTCTTCGTCCAGGTGACTTCCGGGCCGCCGCCGATGGTGTCGGCGCCCTTCCCGGAGCGGAAACTGCTCTTCCAGCCGAGTCCTTGCTCTTCGATCCCCGCGGCCTCGGGTTCGGGGCCGACGAAGGTTGCCGGGCCCGCACCATGGGTTTTACCGAAGGTGTGGCCGCCGGCGATGAGCGCGACGGTCTCTTCATCGTTCATGGCCATGCGCTTGAACGTCTCGCGAATGTCGATCGCGGCAGCGAGCGGGTCGGGATTGCCGTTCGGGCCCTCGGGATTTACGTAGATCAGCCCCATCTGCACCGCAGCGAGCGGATTCGCGAGATCGCGTTGACCGCTGTAGCGTTTGTCTGCGAGCCATGCGTTCTCCGGGCCCCAATAGACCGAATTGTCGGGCTCCCACACATCGGCGCGCCCGCCGCCGAAACCGAAGGTTTTGAACCCCATCGATTCCAGCGCGACGTTTCCGGCGAGAATCATGAGATCGGCCCACGAAAGTTTGCGGCCGTATTTTTGTTTGATCGGCCAGAGCAAGCGACGGGCTTTATCGAGGTTGACGTTGTCGGGCCAGCTGTTGAGCGGCGCAAAGCGCTGCTGCCCGGTGCCCGCTCCGCCGCGGCCGTCGCCGATGCGATAGGTTCCCGCGCCGTGCCAGGCCATCCGTATGAAGAGCGGGCCATAGTGCCCGAAGTCGGCGGGCCACCAATCTTGCGAATCGGTCATTAACGCATGCAGATCGCGTTTGACCGCTGCGAGGTCGAGGCTGAGGAATTCCGTTCGATAATCGAACGCCTCGCCCATCGGGTCCGATTTTTCGGAGTTTTGCCTAAGGACCTCGAGCGGCAATCGGTTCGGCCACCAGTCTGTCGTCGAAGGGCCGGCCCCGCCGGGTTGATGGAATGGGCACTTTGCTTCAGACATCGTTGCACTCTCCTCAGATACGTCGTGTTCGCTTCCCCAGTATCGCCATTATCGATGGCGATACCCCTCGATCGAGACGTTCAACCGATTTCGTGTAAAAGTGGTTACGACGCCGCCGACTTGCCTCCCGTACTCGCGACGCACACGAGCAGCCCGGAGACAAGCGTGAGCTCGATAGCGAGTTCCCCGTACGCTGCAAGATAGGCGATCGCGGTCGCATGCGCCAGTACAAAACCTCGAAGGATGGGAACCATAAAGGGAGAGACTGCGTGTCCGTATTGAAATCGGTCGATCCACATCTGGAAACCGCCGCCCTGCGTAAACGGCGCTCCAAAAACTTTCTCTTGCGCGAAGATCAGAAAAAGGAGACGGAGGTGCGGGCACGCACCTCAAGGCTCCAGCGGAATCACCGGCAACGGACGAACGCCCGCCGCATGCAGGCGCGCGTTGAGCGCGGGTATGGAGCGAGCGTAGGCGTTGTAAGCACCGCGGGCAGCGCGATATTCCGCCTCGATACGCGCGTAAAACTGCGCGGCCGCTTGGGTGATAATGCCTTGCACCGGAAAGGATTGCAGCGAGCTGAGCGCCCCATCGAGGTTTTCGCGAAGCGCACCGGGCCGCGAGACGGAATCCTCGCTGTTGGTGTAGTTCGCAGTGAGTTGCGCCATGACGGCGATGCGCCCGCTCCGTGCGCGTGCGAGCGCCGCAGCGGCCCGGCCCGAAAGCCTCGGTTCGGCCGCAATAGCCTTGGCAACGGTGTCGAGGTGGTTCAGCATCGTGTCGACGCTGGAATAGAGGTTGTTGAGATGCTGGAACGCATTGTAGCTCTCCCGCATTTGCGCGAGCGTCTCGGTCGCCTTCGGATCGGGCTTGACGGTGAAGCGTTGCACGAACGCACGTCCGTCGAGCGTCAGGCGGACCGCATAGCGTCCCGGCACGACGGTTGCGCCGTCGCTGGGCCCGGCGAATGCGGGGTTTGCTGCACCGCTCCATTTTACGGGCGGTGCGGTCGTAAAGTTCCAAACGATGCGGTTGAGCCCCGCAAGATTCGTGCCTTTCAGCGTGCGGACGACGCGTCCGGAGGAATCGAGAATCGCAAGCAGTGGAACGTGCGCCTGCGGCTTGGCTTGGTAATAGCTGATCGGAACGCCGTAGGGCGGGTTTTTCGCAGCGAAATTCGTGTAGGTGCCTTCGGTATTGTTGGTGAGATTGTACTCGTACGAGGTGCGCGGAGCGAAGAGCATCGCCCCCGCTGCCACGGCCTTCGGTAACTGTTGCAGCGGGCGAAGATCGTCCATCACCCAGATCGAACGGCCGTGCGTTGCAATAACGAGATCGTCGAATTGCGGTTGGATGCGGATATCGCGTACCGAGACCGGAGGCATATTGTTCCGGAAGCTCTGCCAGTGCGCGCCGCGATCGTACGATATCCACACGCCCTCCTCGGTTCCGAGATAAACGAGGTTCGGGTTATGGATGTCGGGGCGAATCGAGCGCGTCCAGAGATCGTGCGGTAATCCGCCGGCGATCGAGCGCCAGTGCGCGCCGTAGTCGCTGGTTACCCAAACTTGCGGGGCGTCGTCGCCGACGAGATGAGAATCTTCGACCGCGTAGGCGGTGCCGCGTTGGAGCGGCGATGGTGCAACCGTTTCGAAACGACCGTTCGGGTCGGCGCCGGACGGCGTGACGTTCTTCCAATGCGCGCCGCCGTCGCGCGTCATCTGCACCAGCCCGTCGTCGGTTCCTACCCAAATCTCCCCGCGCGAAAGCGGCGAACCTTCGATATCGAGAATGGTGTCGGTGTACTCTGCACCGGTGACGTCGTGCGTGATCGGGCCGCCCGACGGGCCCTGGTGCGCCTTGTCGTTTCGCGTCAAATCCGGGCTGATCGGTTTCCAGGTGAGGCCGCGATCGGTCGTCTGAAAGACGACGTTTCCGCCGAACCAGACGACGTGCGGATTCCACGGAGCAAAGCCGATCGGCGACTCCCAGTTAAAGCGGTACGGGCTCGAGGCGATATTGTAATCTTGCTGGACGCTCGTAAAGTACGGCTCTGCAAACGTGTACTCGCGCGACGTGCGATTGAAGCGGAAGAGCGCACCATCTTGGCCGTCGGACCAAATAATGTTTGCGTCGTGGGGGTCGGGGATCGCCCACTGCCCGTCGTCGTCGTAAACCACCGCATACCAGGCGGCGTTCGTAATTCCGGCCATATCGAGTGAATTCGAGGGCCCGCAATAGGAGTTGTTATCTTGCAAGCCGCCGCAGATGGTATATGGGTTATCGTTGCCCAATCCGACGCGGTAGAATTGCCCGATGGGAAGGTTCGCCCAGAACGCCCAGGTGC
>JAKBCP010000123.1 GCA_021807645.1 bacterium | reverse complement strand
TTTGCTCATAACGATATATCCGCCGCCGCCGAGCGGCACGCTCTTGCCGGCTTCGTCGACGATATCGGCGGAGATGCCCGGTAGCGGCTTCGTCGCGCTTCCCGGGAGCGTGGTGGTAAGGCCGGGAAGGGGCGAGATCATGATGCCGCCGGTCTCGGTCTGCCACCAGGTATCGACGATCGGGCAACGCCCCCCGCCGACGTGTTCGCGATACCAGATCCACGCTTCGGGATTGATCGGCTCGCCGACCGAGCCGAGCAGCCGTAACGACGACAGATCGTGGCGCTCCAAATGTTGCGTTCCCCACTTCATAAACGTGCGAATCGCGGTCGGAGCGGTGTAGAGGATCGTGACGCCGTAGCGTTCGACGATCTCCCAGAGGCGGTCGCGTTCGGGATAATCCGGCGTCCCTTCATAGAGAACGCTCGTCGCGCCGTTACAGAGCGGTCCGTACACGATGTACGAGTGTCCCGTCACCCAACCGATATCGGCGGCGCACCAATAGATATCGCGATCGGCTTTCAGATCGAAGACGAGATGATGCGTCGCGCTGACGTGGGTGAGATAACCGCCGGTGGTATGTTTGATGCCCTTGGGCTTCGCCGTCGTTCCGCTGGTGTAGAGCAGAAAGAGTAGATCCTCAGCCATCGTCTGCGCGGGCTCGCAGGTCGTCGGTTCGTCGGCGATCAGCTCGTCCCACCAAAGATCGCGCCCCGGAAGCATCGTCACCGGGTCGCCGACACGTTTTGCGACGACGCAATGGCGGATCGAGGGCGTCTTCGCCATCGCCTCATCGCAGTTCGCTTTCAGCGGAACTTTATTGCCGCGTCGCCAGCCTTGGTCGGCGGTAATGAGTGCGACGCAGCCCGCGTCGTTGACGCGATCGACGATCGCATCGGGCGAAAAGCCGCCGAAGATAACCGAGTGCGCCGCACCGATACGCGCGCATGCCAACATCGCGACGGGGAGTTCGGGAATCATCGGCATGTAGATCGCGACGCGGTCGCCGTGGCGAATGCCGAGCTTTCGGAGTGCGTTCGCGAAGCGGCAGACGTCGTCGAGCAACGCGCGGTAGGTGATCGCGCGGCGATCTCCGGGTTCGCCCTCGTAGAAATAGGCGATCCGATCGCCGAGCCCCGCTTCGACGTGGCGGTCGAGGCAGTTCACCGACGCGTTGATCGCCCCATCGGCGAACCATTGCGCGAAGGGTTCTTCCCAGTCGAGGACGCGCGTGAACGGGCGCGACCACTCAAGCTTCCGAGCCCAACGGGCCCAGAAGGCGAGCGGGTCGGCCTCGGCCTCAGCGTAGATGTTCGGGTCGGCGTTGGACTGGGCGGCGAGGGCCGGGGGCGGCGGGAAGGCCCGGCGTTCGTCAAGGAGCGATTCGATGGCTTTCGATTCCATGCCGCGGTGTTTGGCGGTCGACCTTTGTCGCCCTGGCAGGGAGCCTTCGCACTCGCTTGCCCGGAGTGCTAAACTATCGGTGATGGAGAACGAGGTCGACGGTCTCGACAAGCGCAAAGCCTACATTCTCGCAACGGTCGTTTACGAGTATATCGCGACCGGCGAACCCGTGGGGTCGCAGGCGCTCACCCAGAAATACAATCTCGGCGTCAGCTCGGCAACCGTGCGCAACGAGATGGCCGACCTGGAAGCCGGCGGGTACCTCGAGCAGCCGCATACCTCTGCCGGACGGGTTCCCTCCGATGCCGGCTATCGCACCTACGTCGATGCGCTGATGTCGCCCGAGGAGCTCGGGGTAGACGAGCGCCGTCGCATCCGCGACGAAATGCGCGACGCGCGCGCGCAACTCGACGAAATCGTCGAACAGAGCAGCCGACTCTTAGGGCGCCTCGCGGGGAATCTCGCCTTCGTCACGAAGCCGCAGAGCGACACGCAGAGCTTTCGGTACGCGCAGCTCATTTGGATCGGCGAACGTTCCGGCATCGCGATCATCGTTACGTCGTTCGGCGTCGCCTCGCAGTCGCTCTTCGAATTACGCAACGATGCCACGCCCGACGATCTGACGCGCCTCTCCAACGCGCTCAACGCAACATTTGCCGGACGGCTCCTTCGCGATTGCGACGATCGCTCGCTTGCGGCGGTGACGAAGCAGTGCGGATTCGGTGAGGATATGGTCGGCGCGGTACGCGCCGCATTTACCGGAGCGCGTACGCAAGAACAGCCCGGCATCGCCGCTTCCGGGGCGCAGCATCTTCTCGATCAACCCGAGTTTCGCGACGTCCGAAAATTACGTTCGATTCTCCGCATTCTCGAAGAGCAGCGGACGCTCTACGATCTTGTCGCCGGTGCGTTCGATAGCCCGGCGGCCAGCGTGAAGATCGGGCACGAGTTGGGCAGTGAAGAGCTCGCGGATCTCTCGCTGGTTACGGTTCCCTATCGTTTCGGCGAGCGCGCCGTGGGGATGCTTTCGATTCTCGGTCCGCGCCGCATGCCGTATGCTCGCCTTCTCGCGTTGGCATCGGGAACCGCCGAAACGCTCTCCGAACGCCTTCACGATGTCGAAGTAAAATAAGGAACGTACAGCAACACATCCATGCCCAACGTAGATTATTACGAAGTCTTAGGCGTTGCCCGCGATGCGGCACCCGAAGCGATCAAGCGTGCGTATCGCCAATTGGCGCGACAGCATCACCCCGATGTCGCCGCCGACAAAGCGAACGCCGAGGCGCGCTTCAAGGAGATCAACGAAGCCTACGAGGTGCTCTCGAACCCGGAAAAGCGCGCGCGTTACGATCGCTTCGGCACCGCCGACGGTAACGACGGTTTCACCGGATCGCCCTTCGGCGGCGGCGGGTTCGGCGATATCTTCGACATGTTCTTCAGCGAGATGCGCAACGGGGGGCAACAACAGCGCTCCGGGCCGCAACGCGGCAGCGATCTTCGCTACGATCTCGATATCTCGCTGGAAGAAGCGTTCACCGGGACGACCCGCGAGCTGACGTTCACGCACCTCGGACAATGCGAAACCTGCTCCGGCAGCGGTGCCGCCGAAGGGAGCACCGTCGCTCCTTGCGTGCAGTGTGCGGGAACCGGCGTCGTGCGGGTGGCACGCCAAACACCGCTCGGGCAATTCGTTACGCAGAGTACCTGCCCGCGCTGCGGCGGTGACGGGCGCATGGTCGCGCGTCCCTGCGAGAGCTGCGGCGGCCGCGGGCGTCGCGAAAGCGAACGCAAACTCACGGTGAAGATTCCCGCCGGTGTCGACGACGGAGCGCGTATCCGGATCGCCGGAAGCGGCGAGGGCGGAATTCGCGGCGGCGCAGCCGGCGATCTTTTCGTCTATCTCAGCGTGCGGCGCCACGAGCGGTTCCGGCGCGAGGGAATGGATACCGCGGTCGATATTCCGATCGCGTTCACGCATGCCGCGCTCGGAGCGACGGTGCGCGTCCCGTCTTTGGAGGGAGAGCTGGAGCTCGCGATTCCTCCCGGCACGCAGACCGGAACGACCCTTCGCATGCGCGGGCACGGAATGCCGAGCGTTCGCGGCGGACAGCGCGGCGACCATCACGTGACCGTTCACATCGTCACTCCGGCTCGCATTTCGAAAAAACAACGCGAACTGCTCGAGGAGTTTGCGCGGCTCGGTGGCGATGAGATCGAGGAGCGCTCGTTCTTCGAGCGCCTCAAAGAAGCGTTCCGCTCGGAGTAATCGATGGCACGGTTTTTCGTCGAAGGTATCGTGCGTATCGGCGAACGATGCCGGATCGCCGGCCACGATGCGCGGAAACTTAAACTCGTGTTGCGCGCGCGCATCGGAGATGAAATCGAGATCCTCGATTCTGCCGGAGCCCGCTTTCGGTGCACGATCGAACGTCTCGATCGCGACGCCTCGCTGTTGCCGCGCGAACGCCTGCCCGACCCAACGCCCGAGCACGCGCTACGCTTTACCCTTGCCCAGGGGATCCCGAAGGGGAGCAAGATGGACTACGTGGTGGAGAAAGCGAGCGAACTCGGCGTCGCGCGTCTGGTGCCGCTGCTCACCGAGCGGTGTATCGCACGCGATTGCTCGCCCGGCAAAATCGATCGCTGGCGGCGCCTGGCGCGCTCCGCCGCGCTGCAGTGCGGGCGCAGCGAAGCGATGGAGATCCTTGCTCCGGTTGCATTCGACGCGCTGCTCGCCGAAGCGTCGCAGTACGACGCAATCCTGATGCCTTGGGAGTTGGCGCCGTCGCGCCCGCCGCTGCCGCTGCTGCACGGAGCCCTCACCGGGGCACGCAGCGCCATCGGAATCGTCGGCCCCGAAGGCGGTTTGAGCGCCGATGAAGCGGAGCGGGCCGGCGCCGCCGGAGC
>JAKBCP010000122.1 GCA_021807645.1 bacterium | reverse complement strand
GCCGCCGACGGCACCGGCTGTCGCCGCGCGCGATGCGGCGCATCCAGCGAGCGGAAGGCCGAGGAGGGCAGCGAGGAGCACGAGGGGGGCTTTTTGCACGAGAACTCCCTTCGAGAGTCGAGATGGAAAAGTATCGTCGATGGAACGCACCCAAGCTCGAATTGGTGCCGGGGCCCTCGGCCCAGCGACGCTTGAAGTTCGCAGCACCGCGTGGTAAACTGCTCAGGCTTTTGCGAGCCGTACTGCGGCCCGCTACCTCCCGCGACTTTCGTCGCACCACCGTTGTAAGGAACCGACTCAAATGGCGAAGCGCTGTGAAGTCTGTGGCAAAGGGCCGATGTCCGGCAACAACGTTAGCCACGCCATGAATAAAACCAAGCGTCGCTGGTTGCCCAATCTCCAGGCCGTCAAGATCGATGTCCGGGGTACCCATCGCACCGCTCGCGTCTGCACCGGTTGCCTGCGCGCCAAGCGCGTTACCCGCGCCGTCTAACATCGCCGCGTAACGGCGTGTCGCAACAACGCGTCGGCATCGTCGGAGCGGGGCGAATGGGCGCGAATATCGCGCTCCGCCTCCGCGATCTCGGGTACCCGATCCCCGCGGTCTACGATATCGATGCCGCGGTCGCGCAGCGGCTTGCGGCGCAAACCGGCTCGGCCGTCGCCGCATCTCTCGCCGATCTTCCCCCGCTCTGCGAAACGGTCCTCACTGTCGTCAGCGATGACGCAGCGATGCTGCGCATTTTCGCCGATGACGACCGCTCGCTGTTGCATACCGCCCGCGGTTGCACGTTCGTCAACTGCGCGACGGTATTGCCCGCGACCCATATCGAGGTCGAGCGCCGCGCGCGCGCGGCGGGCGCCGACGCGATCGAGGCATGCATGGCGAGTTCGATCGTCCAGGCCCGCGAAGGGACGCTCTTCCTGATGGTCGGCGGTGCGCGCGAGGTCTTCGAGCGCTGCGAGCCGCTGCTGCGCGACATCAGTTCGTCGCTCTCCTACATTGGGGAGGCAGGGCGCGCCGCACAACTCAAGGCGCTAGTGAACATGGTGATGAATGCGAACACCGCGGCGCTCGCCGAAGGGCTCGGGCTCGCCGACGCTCTCGGCCTCGATCTCCCACTCGTGCTCGACGTCTTCGCTCGAACCGGAGCTGATTCACGCGTGCGCGCGACCGACGGCGCGGATATGATCGCGCGCGAACACGAGACCTACTTCTCCGCCGAGCACGCCGCGAAGGATTCCGGTATCGCGTTGAGCCTGGCTCGCGAGGCGGCATTGCGCCTTCCGGTCGCCGAGGCGACCTATCGACAGTACGAACGTTTGAAAGACATCGGACTCGGGGCGCTCGATAAATCGGCGATATCCGAACTCACCTTTCGCTCGCGTCACGCCGACGACGATGCATGAGCGCGTCGCGCTCGACGACGGGCGCGAAACGATTCTCGAACGTTGGGGGAACGACGGGCCGGCGATGCTCTGCATCCACGGAATGACGAGCTCGCGCCGTTCGTGGGGACGGCTCGCCGAGCACCTTGGTTCGCGCTATCGGCTCTACGCCTACGATCAACGCGGGCACGGTGATGCAGCCGATTTCTCGGAACCGATGACGCTCGCCCAATGCGCTGCCGATGCCGCAGCGATCGCGCGCGCGATCGACGAGCCGATCGAGATACTCGTCGGACACTCGTGGGGCGGCGCGGTCGCGATCGCGAGCGCCGAGCAGATCGCGGCCCGACACGTCCTCGCAATCGATCCGATGCTCGTGCAACTCTCCGAGAGCTGGTACGACGAGTTTCTCGTCGAGCTCGCCCGTCAATTCTCGCTTTCCGGCGAAGATCGCGCGAGCGCGATTCGTGGCGCGTACGCCGCCTGGCATCCGCTCGATATCGAGGGGAAGGTGCACGCCGTCGCCACGATGAGCGTCGCGCCGATCGTGGGGTTGCGCGACCAGAATCCGCCCGATACCTGGGATCTTCGCGAGCGCGCGCTCGACTATCGGTTGCCGCTGCTGCTCGCACTTCCGGCGGTCGAGGAAAGCATTATCCCCGAAGAGACATACCGACGCCTCCTCGACGGCGCCGCTCGCGAAACCATCGTGGCGACGCTACCCGGCGATCACAACCTCCACCGCACCGCTTTCGCTCCACTCGTCGAGATCGTCGACCGCTGGCTCGCTCAGCGCGGATTACCGTAACAGGGCGTCGAGCCTTGTCGCCGCTCGCCCGATGTGGTGCGGTTCGAGCGTGACGAGATATTCGACGCGAACGTGGGCGCGCTCGACGTCGCGCAACATCACTCCCATCAAGACGGGCCCTCTCCGTGTCGGCGCGAAGGTCAGTTCGAAGAGCCCATCTGCGAGTTTCACCACCTCGCGCGGGCCGTTTCCGCCGGAGATCCTCTCGAGGTACGCGCGCAGGCATTCCAGATCGCGCACTCGCACGGCAAGATTGAAGAGCGTCTCTACCGGCGGCGCGTAGAGACGCACGGCAATATCCAAAAGGTCGAGCCCGTCGGGTTCGGCGACATCAGGGTAGCGGTAGCCGAGAATTTCGACATCGAGCGCAGCGCCGTTCGCGCGCTCGCCGAACGGAATGCTGCCGGGATTCATCCGTAGAGTATTTTGTGCTTCGGCGGCGCGAACTTCAGGCGCGGTGCGTCGATCGCCGTCGCTTTCATCAGTTCGCTCTTCACGTTCGAACGCTCGCAAAATCCCATCGTCCGTTGGTCGTCGAGTTGGTATCCGCTCGGATTCCATTTCTCGAGTGCTGCGACCGGGTCGACCGTTGCGCCGCCGTATGGCGAGGTATTCGCGACCGCGCGCGCCGAGAGCGTCGTGGCTAATAACGCAGCTGCGAACGGCGAAGCGCCGAGCGCGACGAAGCAGGCCATCGACGCGGCGAACACGTCGCCTGCCCCGTGCGCCGGATACGCGGGGTAGTAGGGCGCCGCGATACGTGCGTAATTATATCCGTTCGTAAAGAGCAGGCGACTGCGATGCTTCTCGGCATCGCGTTCGTATGACGTCACTACGATACCCTTCGGACCGAGATCGAAGAGCGCGTTGAGAAAAGCAAACTCCGTCCCGCTATCGCCGACACCGCCGGTAAGGACGTCCGCTTCGAATCGATTCGGCGTAATGATCTGCGCGATCGGGAGCAGCATCTCGACGATCGCGCGTGCGGTCTCCTCGCTGACGTAGAGCCCCTTTTTCCCGTCGCCGATCACCGGGTCGAGGACGACGATGCCGGAGAAATCCCGCAATGCCTGTGCGACGATATCGACGTAGATCGCTTTCGGCAGGAAGCCGACCAAAATGACGCGCGGCTCCTGCTCGACGAGAAAACGAACGTCGCGGCGAAAATTCGTCGGATCGGCATAGTGCGTCGTTCGTCCGGAGAACCCGCCGTGAGCGCTGGCAAACATCGATTCGGCATGGACGACGCGTAGCCCGAGGCCGTGAGCGACGGCGGCGAACGCCTGGTTTCCGATGAACCCCATGCCGACGCTATTTTGGATGCTGCCAATGAGCGGATACGAAAGTATTTCCTCGCGGTCGCCGTTCATCGCCTCTCTCCTACCTCGAAGTGATCCCAACCATATCGATCGACGGGAACCGTAGCTCCGCTTCTCCGCCAACGGACCCCGGCCTGCGCATCGCAATGCCCGACGGCGAACAGCGCCCCCCCGAAGCGCTTGTGAAATCGCGCTTGGAGGTGGACGAATGCCGGCGTCGCGACCGCTACGATCAATTCGTAATCTTCTCCGGCGGCGAGCGCGAGCTCCTCGGCATCCTCGCCGGTCGCCCGAGCGAACGCCTCCATCTCCGGCGCAACGGGGATCCGTTCGAGAAGCATCCCCACCCCGGAACGCTCGGCCATACGGGCACAGTCGCGGCCGAGCCCGTCGGAGCAATCCATCATCGCATGGACGTTGGCGCTCGCCGCGAGCCAACGCCCCTCGGCGAGCCGCGCACGCGCGAGTTCGTAGGCGTCGAGCGCCGAACGACGCAGCGCTCCGTCGAGCAGATGCGGGTCGGCGAGCGCGCGCAGGCCGGCGGCGCTCGCGCCGAGCGCTCCGGTCACGGCAATGGTATCGCCGAGGCGCGCGCCGCTGCGCCGCTTGGCATACGAGGTACGTACTTCGCCGAGTACCGTCACCGCAATCGAGAGCACCGGCGAAGCGGTACAATCGCCCCCGGCGACGGCGAACTGCGCGCCCTTTGCGACGCGTGCGATGCCGCGATAGAGCGTGCGAAGATCGTCGAGCGTCAGGTCGTGCGGAATACCGAGAGCGACGGTCGCCAACCGCGGCCGTGC
>JAKBCP010000121.1 GCA_021807645.1 bacterium | reverse complement strand
GATCTTGCGTAGCCGCAGGCCAGCGAGATCGGGATCCGTCCCTCTGCATTCTCGAAGGTCAGCTCGGAAAACGCTCGTGCGAGCTCTTCGATCGTCGCAATCGCTCGTTCCCTCGACTCGCCGTGGACGATCATCAGAAACGCATCGCCGCCATAACGCCCGACGATGACGTTCGGGGCGGCAAAAGCCGAGATCGTTGCAGCGATGCGGTGTAACATCTCGTCGCCGAGCGCGTAGCCGTAGGTATCGTTGAATTGCGAAAAATTCACGACGTTGAAGATCGCCGCCGCGACCGGGCGCGTGGAAGTGGCCCGGCCGACGAGAACTTCGAGATCGCGCACGAGTTTGGAATGATTCGGCAAGCCGGTCAACGGATCGATCTGCGCGATGCGCTGGCTCTGGTCGAAGAGACGTCGATTCTCCAGCGCCACCCCGAGAAAGTGCGCGATTGCGCCGACGAGCTCTGCCTCGGCCTCGGTGTAGGCATCGGGCTTCGGGCTCTGCACGGAGAGGCAGCCGACGATCGCCCCGGCATGGCGCATCGGCGCAAAGATCGCCGATATGCTGTCGTTGCGCTCGGGATGCTCGCTATCGATCGCGATGCGTCCGCCGGGCGCCCACTGATCCGGAGCATTCCCCCAGATCGGCCGCTCCTCGCGGATCGCGCGCAGCGCAACGGAGCCCTCGCGCAGCGGGACGTTCCCGCGCAGCACCTTTCCATGATCGAAATGGTACTCGACTGCGTAACCGGAGCTTCCCGAGGGCAGAGCAACAAAGACGGTCGAAGCGTCGACGAGTTCGGCGAGCATCTCGGTCAAGCGTGCGAACAATTCGTCGAATGAATGATCGGAGGCGAGCAATGCGGCGGCACGCCGCACCAATGCAGAACTCTTGCCGACCTGCTCGCCTACCCCCATATCGAGTTCCATCGTCGCGCTGCCCCTTCGCCGAGAACATGCAGTCCTCCGTTCGGCATTTACGATTCGCCGGAGGGAGATCGCACGCCGGGAACGCGAAGAGGCCATCCATGCCGGTCGATTACGAACAATTGGAGCGTCAACTCCGCGCCCTATTCGAGGGCGAACCCGATCCCCTCGCCAACGCCGCAAATTTCGCGGCGTTCCTCGCCGCGGAGATCCCCGAGCTCAACTTCGCCGGGCTCTACCTTGCAAAAGGCGACGATCTCGTGCTCGGGCCCTTCATCGGCAAGCCCTCGTGTACGCGCATCGCCATCGGCCGCGGCGTCTGTGGGAAATCTTTTGCCGCCGATGCGCCGATCCTCGTCGAGGATGTATCGGCGTTCGCCGACCACATCGTCTGCGACAGCGCCTCGGCCTCGGAGTGCGTCGTGCCGTTGCGCGATGCGGAAGGCATCGTCGGCGTGATCGACTGCGACAGTCCGCGCAGAGGACGGTTCACCGAAGATGACCGCGAAGGGCTCGAGCGGCTCGCACGGGCGCTCGCCGATTCCGTCGATATCCGCGCGCTGACGCGGATGGGCGAGGCTCCTAGTCGATTGCCATAGCGACGCGGTCGTTCAAGAACGCCGAGGTCGCCTCGAGCGTCATCGGGCGCGAGAGGTGGAAGCCTTGGACCTCGCTCACACCGAGTGCTCGTAACTGCATGAAGACGCTCTCATCCTCGACCCCCTCGGCGACCGACGTTAAGCCGAGGTTCGTGGCTAAAGTAACGATCGCTTTAACGATCGCTTCGTCGTGCGAGCCTTCGTGGAGATCGTGGACGAAGGATTGATCGATCTTCAGGGAGTCGACCGGGAAGCGACGCAGGAACGAAAGGCTCGTGTATCCCGCCCCGAAATCGTCGACGGCGATGCGCACGCCGAGCCTTTTGAGATCTTGTAGCGTTGCAATCGCCCCGGTAACATCGCGCATGATCGCGCTCTCGGTAAGCTCGAGTTCCAATCGCTCGGGCGGAATTCCGGTGCGTTCGATAATGGCGGCTACGCGCTCGCGGAGATCGCGTCCCTCGAACTGTCGCGCCGAAAGATTCACCGCGATGCGCCCTAACTTGATCCCCTCTTTGCGCCATCGAACGAACTGCTCGCAGGCCGATGCAAGAACCCATTCGCCGACGTCTTCGATCGCTCCCGACTCCTCGGCGAGCGGCACGAAGTTGTCGGGCATCAACATCCCGTAACTCGGATGTTGCCAACGCACCAGCACCTCGAGCCCCGCGAGAGCCCCATCGGACGCACGGAGGATCGGTTGATAGTGTAGCGCGAGTTGGTCGTTCACAGCGGCGACGCGGAGATCGCGTTTGAGCGTGATCCGTTCGACCGACGAGAGCAGCATGCTGGGAGTGAAGAAACGCCACGTGTTCCGTCCGCTCTGCTTTGCCGAAAGCAGCGCCGCCTCCGCCGACTCGATTAAGCCATGGGCATCGTTGCCGTCCTCACCGGCCATCGCGATGCCGATACTCGCGGTCACGTAAATATCGGATTCGCGTATCTCGAACGGCGATTCGAATGCATCGCGAATCCGTCGCGCCTGCACTTCCACGATCTCTCGTGAATTAAGACCGATCGCAAGAATGACGAAGAGGTCCTCGCCGAATCGCGAGACGGTCGCCGTATCGTCGAAGAGACGACGCAAGCGACGCCCGACGCCGCGGAGAAGTTCGTCGCCGCTCGTCCGCCCGTAGCTTTCGTTGACCTCCTTGAAGCGGTCGAGATCGATGGCGAAGACCGCGATCTCATCGCCGTGTCGAGCTGCAATCGCGAGCGCTTGCGCCAGCCGATCTTCGAGAACCGTCCGATTCGGAAGATCGGTTAAAAGATCGAACTGCGAGAAATACGTCAGGCGCTGTTCGGCGACTTTTCGTTCGGTAATATCGAAGGCGACCGAAATCGTGCCGACGATTCTTCCGCTCTCGGTGCGAAGCGGCTCGACGTGCCCCTGCAGCGTTTTTCCGCCCCAAATCATCTCGTACTCGCCGGCGACACCCTGCAACGCTTTGAGATGCGCGCGCCGCACGGGAAAGCGCGACTCGTCGGCGATCAAGGCCGAGGTTGCAATGCGCGTGTTGAGCAACGCTTCGCTCTCCATGCCTAGTGCCCCCAGCCGTGCCCCTTCGATTGAAGTAATCGTCAGATCCGTATCGGTGGTGACGACCAGCGCCGGTAGTTGCTCGAAGAGCAGACGAAGGCGCGTTTCACTCGCGCGAAGCTGCTGCTCGATAATCCGACGGGCGCGGCGCAAGTCGGCGTCACGCAAAGCGCGATCGACCGCCGGACCGAGGCGCTTCAAATTATTCTTGAAGATATAATCATACGCTCCCAAGCGGATCGCTTCGGCGGCGGCCTCTTCGCCGATCGCCCCGGAGACGATCAGACATGGAATATCGAGGTCGCGCTCGGCGAGCAGCGCAAGCATCGCCGGCGCGCTGAAATTCGGCATCGAGTAATCGCAGAGCACGACATCCCAACTCGCCCGGTCGAGCGCCTCTCGCGCGGCCTCCTCGCGATCGGCACGCTGGGTTTCTACGCGATAGCCCGCCCGTCCGAGCGCCAACACGTTGAGATCGGCGTCGTCGGGTGAGTCGTCGATGCAGAGAACTCGGAGCGGGCGACCGGCGTTCATAGACTCGTCCGCGGGATCTGATTGAGGACCAGCCAGTAGAGCCCGACCTGGCGTACGGCTTCGACGAACTCGTTGAAGTCGACCGGTTTTCGCACGTAACTATTCACGCCGAGGCGGTAGCCCGCCAACAGGTCTTCATCCTGTTTGCTCGAGGTAAGAATCACCGTCGGAATAAGCCGCGTCGCCTCGTGGCTCCGTATTCGCTCCAGGAGTTCCAGGCCGGAGACCTTCGGCAGCTTTAAGTCGAGCAAGATAAACTGTGGAGTTCCCTTCCCCTCGAAGGCGTTATCGAAGAGAAATTGCACTGCTTTTTCGCCGTCGCGCAGAATGACGATCTCGTTGAGAATGTGATTCTTCGCAAAGGCGCGCTTCGTCAATTCGATATCGTCATCGCTGTCTTCGATGAGGAGGATATACGGCGTACTCACGATATGGGAACCTCCGTTGGAAGCGTGAACCAAAATGTTGCTCCGTGCCCGACCGCTCCCTCCGCCCGTAGAGCGCCCCCGTGCCGATGGATGATGCGTGCGACGGTAGCGAGGCCGATTCCCGTTCCTTCGAACTCATCGGCGGCGTGAAGGCGTTGAAACGCACCGAAGAGTTTGTTGGCATAGGCCATATCGAAGCCGGCGCCGTTATCGCGAACGAAAAACTCACCCGATGGGGCACGCCCGAAGCCGATCGCGGGATGCTCGGTTTTCCGCGTGAATTTCCACGCGTTCCCCACTAGGTTGCCGAGCGCCGCCTGCACGAGCACGGGGTCGCCATACCCGGTGAGGCCTGGTTCG
>JAKBCP010000120.1 GCA_021807645.1 bacterium | reverse complement strand
GGCAGCGGGAGGAAGTGCACCGCATTGAGGAAGTGCATCTGCTGCCCGCCGTTATGGTCGAGCACCCACGAGAGAAACTTGACCAGCGCCTCGCGGGTCTGCGCATTCTTTTGATGCGGGTTGACGATGGCGTATTCGTAATTGATGATCGGGTACGAATTCGCCCCCGGAGCAAAGACGAGCGAGATGCGCTCATCACGCGGCGTCTTCGAATACATCGCCGCCGCGGCCGAGCCGATCGTCGAAGCGGTCGGGGCGACGAAACGCCCGGCGCGATTCTTGAGCAGCGCATAGCCGAGCCCGGCCTTGTTCGTTTCGTTAATGAAGCTCACGCCGATATAAGCGATGGAGTACGGCGTCGCCCTGCAGGCCTGCACCATGCCGGGGTTGCCGTTGGCGCCGACTGCGGTTGCGACCGAGGGCCAGCTGATCGAGGTGCCGTAGCCGGGGCCATGGCTCCACATCGGCGTGGTGAACGAGAGATACTGCGAGAAAATGAAGGTGTCGCCCGAACCGTCGGTGCGGTGGATGGGAATGATCGTCCGGTGCGGCAGGCGTCCGGCGTAGGGACGATTCAGCGCCTTGATCTGCGGATCGTTCCAGTATTTGATACGCCCCATGTAGATGCCGGCGAGAACCGGACCCGAGAGATGCAAGTGGACGTTGTTGAGTCCCGGAAGATTGTAATTAATCTGCTGGGCGCTGATCGCGAGCGGAATGTTGAGCATGCGATGACCGCGCATCTGCGGATCTCCCATGTAGGCATCCGACGCGCCGATCTGAGCGACGCCGGCGATCGCCTGCGAGATGCCCGTGCCGCTGCCGGTGCTCTGCGTCGTGATTTGGACGCCGTGGTTCTTCGACTGATACGAAGCAACCCAGATATTCATCAACGGATAGAGCAGCGACGACCCGGTCTCGAGGATCGGCGTCGCAGCCCGCGCCGCTGCGAGCGAGCCGAGTGCGAACACGGCTGCAAGAGCGACGGCGGTTAACTTACGCATGTAGTTCCCTTCATTAACGATGACAAGTGCGGTACAACGCTCGGGTCCGCCTTCGCGCACCCTCATCGCGATGGTACAACCCGCGGGTAAACTCCGGCTTATGGAACTCTTAAGAGGGATTAAGGCGGCGGCGCAAGGCCAGCCCCCCCACCGGCGCCGAACCCGCAGGGATGCCCGAAAACGACCAGGCGCACGAAGCGGCGCTCGCCGCCCTCCGCCATACGGCCGCGCACGTTCTCGCGTACGCGGTACAAGATTGCTTCCCCGACGCGAAGCCGACCATCGGCCCGGCGATCGAGAACGGCTTCTACTACGATTTCGATCGAGCGACGCCGTTTACGCCCGAGGATCTCGAGCGGCTTGAAGCGCGCATGCGCGAGATCGTCGCTTCCGACTACCCGATGACCGGCGAGCGCGTAACGCGCGAGCAGGCGATCGCTCGATTCAAAAACAACCCATATAAAGTCGAGCTTGCCGAGGCGATTCCGGCGGGCGAGCCGATCACGCTCTATACGATCGGTGAATTCACCGATCTCTGCCGCGGCGGGCATGCAGAGCGCACGGGCGAGCTCGGCGCACTTAAACTCACCTCAGTCGCCGGTGCCTACTGGCGCGGCGACGAGAAGAACGCGATGCTGCAGCGCATCTATGGAACTGCTTGGCCGACGCAGGAGCAGCTCGATGCCTACCTCGCGCAAATCGAAGAGGCGCAGAAGCGCGATCACCGCAAGCTTGGGGTCGAACTCGATCTCTTTTCTATCGAGGAGGACGCCGGCGGCGGCCTGATTTTCTGGCACCCGAAGGGCGCGACGGTGCGCGGCATCGTGGAGCAGTTCATTCGCGAGGGATTGCGCGAACGCGGCTATCAGCCGGTCGTCACCCCGCACGTTATGAGCGAACGGCTCTATGCGATCTCCGGGCACCTCGACAATTACGCAGAAAATATGTTCGGCCCGCTCGAGGTGGAAGAGCAA
Organism: bacterium; assembly: GCA_021807645.1. Taxonomy (GTDB): domain Bacteria; phylum Vulcanimicrobiota; class Vulcanimicrobiia; order Vulcanimicrobiales; family Vulcanimicrobiaceae; genus JABEUX01. The sequence goes on along the minus strand of JAKBCP010000120.1, from coordinate 2,410 downwards.
CGCTTTCGCCTCAAGCCGATGAACTGCCCCGGGCATATTCTTATCTATCGCGATAAACCGCGCTCCTACCGTGAATTGCCGATTCGCTACTCCGAATTCGGAACCGTCTATCGCTACGAACGCAGCGGCGTACTGCACGGCCTCACCCGCGTTCGCGGCTTTACGCAAGACGACGCCCATCTCTTCTGCACGCCCGAGCAGTTGCAATCGGAATTCGAACAGACTCTCGACGAAGCGCTGCGCCTCATGGACGCCTTCGGTTTCAACGAATTTCAATACGTTCTCTCAAAGCGCGAAGCGAAGGACCGGGTCGAGACCGACGAGATCGCCGAGAACGCCATTCGCGCCGCTCTGGTAAGCAAGGGCGTCGCATATGAGATCGACGACGGCGGAGGCGCGTTCTACGGTCCGAAACTCGATATCAACGTGCGCGACGCGATCGGCCGGAAATGGCAGCTCGGTACGGTCCAGGTCGATTTTGTCTTACCGCAGCGGTTCGACCTTCACTATCGGGGCAGCGACGGGAACGAGCACGTCCCGGTGATGATCCATCGCGCGCTCGCGGGCTCGATGGAGCGTTTTTTCGGCATACTCATCGAACATTACGGCGGCGCCTTCCCAACGTGGCTCGCACCGATCCAAGCGGTCGTCGCTCCGATCTCCGAGCATCAGCTCGAATACGCGCGTTCGGTCGCCCGGTCGCTTCACGAACGGGGGTACCGCGTACAGGTCGACGAGAGCAACGAAAAGATCGGCTATAAAATTCGCCATTGGAGAACGCAACGCGTTCCGTATATTCTCGTCGTTGGGAAACAAGAGTTTGCCGACGGAACCGTAAACGTCAACCAACGTGGAGTGGAGAGCAAACGCACCATTACGCCGCAGGCTTTTGCCGAGGAGCTACGCTTGGAGATCGAGGCGCGTCGCTCGTGAACGCTAGGACGATCTCGGCCGTCGGCGCCGCTTCGCTCGCGCTGTTGCTCGGCGCTTGCTCGGGAAATTTCGCGAGCGGGGGAACCGCCGCGCCCAATGGCTTTACGCCCCCGGGAGGGCCGGCACCGACTCCGGCTGCCGGAGCAGCGACCCCGGCCGGCAAGCACCTGCCGATGCCGACGCCGACCCCCCCGCCCGGCGACACGGTGAGCTATCCCGTCTCGCAAGCCTCCTCGGGGCTACGCTGTCCGCAGAGTAAGGGTTTCAGCTGCGTCGTCGCCTTCAACTTGCCGACCCCAAGGCCGAGCCCCAGCCCGAGCAGCTCGCCTTCAGCGGGAGCCTCCTCGAAGCCGGCCTCGCCGACGCCAAGCCCCACTCCATCGCCGAGTCCAACCCCAACGGCGAGCCCGAGCCCCTCGACCTCGCCGAGCGCATCGGGGAGCGCGAGCCCACACGCGAGCGCTACTCCGTCGGGGCCACAGATCACGTTGCAGATCGCAGCGCTTACCAACGATGCGCCGCCGATGGTACACCCGGATACGAAGAGCGCGGGTACCGTCGCACTCGTCGCATTGCGGTTGCGAACGAGCGCGGATACCACGCTCGTCGGCGGCGCGCGCATCGCATACACGCTCCCGAAAGCGCAGATCGCCGGACGCGGATTCGCCGTGCAGCTCTTTGAGGAGACGCATCGGAAAAAGAAAGCGATCGACACCTTTATCGGCACCTACGATCGTTCGACGATCGATGGCACGACGTTGACATTCTCGTTCGTAACGCCGAAGTTGCTCGTGAAAAAGGGCGAGACGTGGCTGCTGGTCCTCTACGGCGACGAGCGCCCAACGGGAGCATCCCCGAGCCCCGGCGGAAGCTCCAGCCCAAGCCCGGCATCGAGTGCGGTGGCGAGCCCGGCCGGCTCGGCGGCGCCGTCTCCCACGGCCTCAGCGGCGGCCTCGGCTTCGCCATAACGCAATCGTGAGTACGCTCGCGGCGATCCGCTCGCTCGACCGACGAGCAAAGACGAGCTTCGTCGCCGCGTTTCTCGGCTGGACGCTCGATGCGTTCGATTTCTTTATCGTGACCTTCGTCGTCACGAAAATCGCAACCGATTTTCATCGTTCGATTCCCGATATCGTTCTCGCCATCACCTTGACGTTGGCGGCCCGCCCGTTCGGAGCGATGCTCTTCGGCGCCCTCGGCGATGCACTGGGACGACGATTGCCGTTGATGATCGATATCGCGCTGTTCTCGGCTATCGAATTTGCAACCGCCTTCTCACCGAACTACACCATCTTCTTGCTTCTCCGCATCCTCTTCGGCATTGCGATGGGCGGTGAATGGGGGCTCGGTGCGGCGTTAGCGATGGAGAGCCTCCCGCCGAAAACGCGCGGCGTCCTCAGCGGCATTCTGCAAGAGGGTTATATGGTCGGGTACTTGCTCGCCGCGGTCGCCAACTTCGTCGTCTTCACCTGTACGC
>JAKBCP010000119.1 GCA_021807645.1 bacterium | reverse complement strand
GTTCAGATCTTCAACTTTCTCGTCGGCATCCTTCAGGCATTCGTCTTCGTGCTGCTGACGATCGTTTATCTCTCGCTCGCCCTCGCGGACGAGGCGCATTAGTACCACTCGATTGGAAAGGCCATCTAAGTGAACGTTCAACTCATCATCGCCGCCGCTACCGTCGTCGGCTTCTCCCTGGTCGCCGCCGCGTTTGCCATCGGCACCACGATCGGCAACGGTCTCGTCAGCTCGCGCGCGGTCGAAGCGATCGCCCGCCAGCCCGAAGCACGTCCGAACATCTTCCAGTTCCTCATCATCGGCGTCGGCTTCGTCGAAGCGAACGGCTTCATCGCCCTCGGCCTCGCGCTCTACCTGTTCTTCGTCGTCGCCAACGTGCCGTCGCTGGTTGCCACACTGCTCGCCGGCGCCAAGTAAGCGAACCCTAAAGGAAACCTCGCCCGATGCTCTTCTCTATCGACGGCACGTTCGTCGTCCAGCTCATCAACTTCGCGATTTTCTTCGCGCTGTTGAACGTGCTGTTCTTGCGCCCGGTCGGGAAGGCCGTCGCGCAGCGCCGCGCGTACCTCGACGGGCTCGTCGGCGGCTACGAGAAGGCGCAGAGTGAGGCAAATGCGCTTCGTCGCGAGGCCGAAGAGGTGCGCAACGAAGCGCGTCGCGAGGCAGATGCGGCGATCGCTCGCGAGCGCGCTCGCATGCATGAAGACGGCGTCAGTATCCTCGCAGAGTTCTCGAAGAAAGCGAACGAGACGATCGACGCGGCGAACGAGAAGGTTCATCGCGAGGTCGAGGCGCTCTCCGGCGATCTCAAGAACTTGCGCGAGCAGCTCGCCGAGCAACTCCTCGCGCAAGCGGTTCCGGAGCTGAAGCGATGAATTACGAACTGATTGCGATCTGGAGCCAGGTCGTTTGCTTCATCGCGTTTGCGATCTTTACGGTTTGGATCTGGCAGAGAGCCGTGACGCCGGCGATCGCGAGCGCGCAGGAAGCGCAGAACCAACGGCTCGCCGAACTCGAAGCGCGCTTGGCGAAGATGGAAGCCGATCGTGAAGAGGCACGCGGGGCGGCCGCGCGAGCGCACGAGGAAGCCAAGCTCATCGTTAGCCGCGTCGACGATCTTGTCGCCCGCGAACGCGAGAAGTATCTCGCCGAGATTCGCAGCGAAGGGGAGCGCGAACTTCGGAGCGCGGAAGGCGAACTCGACCGGGCCCGTCACGCCGCGCGCGAGCGCTTGCGTGAAGAGACGCTCGCGAGCGCTCTGGAGATCGCTCGGTCGCGCGCGCTCGCCGAAATCGATGCATCGGCCGAACGCAACTTGCGCGAACGCTTCGTGTCGGCGCTTGGGGAGATCGCGTAAATATGGCGAACGAAAAGGCGGCGCGCCGCTACGCAACGGCGATCTTCGCGCTCGCCCGCGAAGCGCAACTCGAAACGCGTGTCGGCGAGGAGCTCAAAAGCGTGAGCGACGCGATCGACGGCGACGCCGCGTTACGCGATTTCTTCGTGTCGCCGGTCCTGTCCCGAACGATCAAAGAGCGCGCGTTGTCGGCGACCTTCGGCACGAAGGTGCATGAGATCGTCGCTCACTCCGTCGTGTTGCTGGTACGCAAGCGGCGCGAGACGCTCCTCGGCGAGATCGTTCGCCAGTACCACGCCATCGAGCGTGCCGCTCGCGGCGGGGAACCGCTGACCGTGACGACCGCGCGGCCGCTCTCGCCCGGCGATCTCGACGCGCTGGTCGCGCAGCTCGAGAGGCGCTTCGGCAAAAAATTCGACGTTGAAACCACCGTCGATCCGCACGCCATCGGCGGTGTGCGCGTGATGATGGGCGACCGGCTGATCGATGCAACGGTCGCGGGACGCCTGGACGACCTCGCTCGTAATCTTTTCGCACAACGTACGTAAACCCACGATTTACCAAGGAACCGTAGGAAAAAGCACATGATAAAAGCCGACGAAATCGCCGGAATACTCAAGCAGCAGATCGCGGACTTCAAAGGCGAGGTTCGCGAGGACGAGGTTGGAACCGTCATCGAAGTCGGCGCGAACCTCGCACGCGTTTACGGATTGCGCGGCGTGCGCGCTTCCGAACTCGTCGAGTTCCCCAACGGGCTTCAGGGCATCGCGCTGAACCTCGAAGAGGATAACGTCGGCGTCGTTATCATGGGCTCCGATTCGGAAATTAAAGAAGGCGATCGCGTGCGCCGTACCGGACGCATTGCGTCGGTGCCGGTCGGAACCGCGCTGCTCGGCCGCGTCGTTAACCCGCTCGGCCAGCCGGTCGACGGCAAGGGACCGATCGAAACGGTGCGTTTTCGCACGATCGAGAACACCGCACCTTCGGTGGTCCAACGCCAACCGGTCAAACAGCCGCTGCAGACCGGTATCCGCGCGATCGACGCGTTGATTCCCATCGGTAAAGGCCAACGCGAACTCATCATCGGCGACCGTTCGACCGGAAAAACGGCGATTGCGATCGACACGATCATCAATCAAAAAGGGCGGAACGTTTTCTGCATCTACGTCGCGATCGGGCAGAAGAACTCGACCGTCGCCGCGCTCGCGCAGATTTTGGAACAGAAGGGCGCGATGGAGTACACCACCATCGTCGCGTCGAGCCCCTCGGAGGCGGCCGCACTGCGCTGGCTCGCGCCGTTCGCGGGTTGTTCGATGGGTGAAGAGTTGATGGCCGAGGGCAAAGACGTCCTCATCGTGTACGACGATCTCACCAAGCACGCGCAGTCCTATCGCGAAATGGCGCTCTTGCTTCGCCGCCCGCCGGGGCGCGAGGCGTACCCTGGCGACGTCTTCTATCTCCATTCGCGATTGCTCGAACGCGCGGCGAAGCTCTCCGACGAGCTCGGTGGCGGCTCGATGACGGCGCTTCCGGTTATCGAAACGCAGGCCGGCGATTTCTCGGCGTATATTCCGACCAACGTGATCTCCATCACCGATGGACAGATCTACCTCACGCCGAATCTTTTCTTCCAGGGCATCCGTCCGGCAGTCGACGTCGGCCTCTCCGTCTCGCGCGTCGGTGGTTCGGCGCAGACCAAGGCAATGAAGTCGGTCGCCGGGCAGCTCAAGCTCGAGCTCGCGCAGTACCGCGATCTCGCGGCGTTCGCAAAACTTGCAAGCGATCTCGACAAGGGCACGCAGATGCAACTGATGCGCGGCGAGAAGCTTACCGAACTGCTCAAGCAGGCGCAGTACCAACCGCAACCCGTCGAAGAACAGGTTGCCCTGCTCTACGCCGCAACGAACGGATACGCCAACGATATTCCGACGCCGAAATTGCAGTCGTGGGCGCGCGGCCTCATCGACTTCCTGCACCAGAAGCATGCCGATGCGCTCGATTCCATTCGCACCAGCAACCAGTTAGGCGACGATGTGAAAGCGAAGCTCAACGCGGCTTTCACGGAGTTTAATACTTCGTTCTAATGGCGAGCGTTAAAGATCTTCGCGACCAAATTCGTTCGCTGAAGAATACCCAGCAAATCACCAAGGCGATGAAACAAGTCGCCGCGGCGAAAATTCGTCGTGCGGAGACGGCGCAAAAGCAGGCCCGTCCGTACGCCGAAACGCTCGGTGAGATGCTTCGTGAATTGGTCGCGGCGGTTTCACGCGTCGACCATCCCTTCATGAACCCCGGCAATTCCACGGCGCCCAGCGGCATGATCCTCATGACCGCCGATAAGGGACTCTGCGGTGCGTTCAACGCGAACGTTATTCGCCAGGGCGAGGCCTTTCTGCGCGAGCATCCCGGCACGGTGATGTATTCGGTCGGCGTGAAGGCGCGCCAGGCCGTGCGCCGACTCGGCGGCGGGGATCGCCCCACGTGGCCCCTCAACGCTCCCTCCAAACTCGACGCCGCGCGCGAGGTCGCCCGGGCGGCGAGCACCGCGTTCGTCGAAGGCAAGATCTCCGAAATCGTGTTGGTCTCGTCGAAGATGATCTCCATGCTCGTGCAGCGTCCGCAGACGCTGCGGCTGGTGCCGGTCGCTCGCGACGGTATCGCCGGTGAGGCGGGCGGCTCGGGGCCGAAGGCGATGGTCGAGTTCGCCCCGACTCCGGAAGCGGTGCTCTCGCAACTGCTTCCGAAATATCTCGAGTTCACGATTTTTTCCGCGATGCTTGAGACCGATGCCGCGTTCTTCGCCGCTCAACTCGTAGCGATGAACAATGCGACCGATAACGCCGGTAAGCTCATCGACGAATACACCATTCAAATGAACAATGCCCGACAGGCCGCGATTACCAAGGAACTCTTGGAAATCGTCGGCGGTGCCGAGGCGCTCAACGGTTGATAGAAGGAACCAAGAACATGACCGCTACCGGTAAAGTCGTGCAGGTGCTCGGGAACGTCGTCGACGTCGAGTTTACCCCTGAGAC